>LBCX01000021.1 GCA_001657575.1 Bacteroidales bacterium Barb4 | reverse complement strand
GAACGGGAGAACGGTTCCCTGATTTTGTCATCGGGGACAGAAGCGGTCAAACAGCCGGAAAGTTTTGGAACATGTATGTGGCAGACAAAAGCAGGTATCAGGGACAATTGGCCGACCAAGAGCGTTTTATGCGCAAACAGGATCACAAACAAAAGAGCGGACGGCTAAAAAAATTGATAAAGGGGTTGGAAGAGTCCCTCTCTCAATCGGCAATGTCTATCGTGCCAAATTCTGTTGTCAGCCTTTTCGCCAAGCCTTCAAATACTAAAACATTAATTTCATCCATTTTGCGAACTGCAAAACGCAAACTGTGAACGCCAAAAATAGTTTGTATTTGTATCGTTTTTTTCAGAATTCTCTTGCCTATGTCGACTTTATAATTCCGCATTCCACTTCGCTGCTTGTGGGGCTGAAATCCTTCGTCCCTTCGGGACTTGCTGCTTTAACTGCGATGTTGTCCGTCGTTTACCTTCGTGTCCGCTGTGTTTCCGTGGTAAGAAAAGTGATTATCTCCGCATCGTAGCCCATCTCCAACGCCTTGCGGAAGTCCTCGCCGGCGGAAGCCTTTTCATGCAGGGCAAGTTTGACCTTGCCGCGCAACACGTAAAGGGCGGCGGACGGCTGCTCCATTTCGGCAAACAGCTTGTTGATGTCAGCCATTGCACGGGCATTCTTGCCCATCCGGAAATAGAGGTCGGCACGACCTTCGTACAAACGCCAATCACGGGGAAATTTGTCAATCAGGAAATTGTAGATGCGCTCGCTGTCATCGTAATTGCCGCGCATCTTTTCAAGCAGGGCATAGCCGATGCGACCGTTTGCGGTCTTGTCGTTTACCTCCAGCAGTTTGTCGAAATCGGCTTCGGCGAGGATAAAGTTCTTTTGTTGCAGGTAGAGCATTCCGCGGGCGTAGAGGGCAGGTTGGTGATGGGGATTGTGCACGAGCATGGTGCTGTAATCGGCTATAGCCTTCTCCGGCTCATTCATTTCGGCGTAGAGTGAGGCACGGTTTTCCATCAGGTCAATGTTTTCGGGGTAACGGCTCAGGGCGGCGGTGTATGAAATCAAGGCTTCTGCCGTTTTGCCCGATTGGCGTTGAATGGTACCGAGATTGGTCAGCAGTGCAAAGTTGTTCGGATTGCCCGGTTCCACCTGCATGGCAGCCTGTAAACAGACGGCGGCAGAGTCCAAATGCTGCCTGTCCAAACAGTCAAAACTCCTTTCCACCCATTCCTGATAGGTCTGACCATACGCCCCAACCGCCAAAAAGAAAAAGGACAGAAGCATCACACAGTGATACCTACGCCTTCCCAATGATATACCACTCATACGATTCCCTGATTTTCGGCAAGCTGTTAAATAAATTCCCGTGTATGCCGTCGGCGCAAATGTACGAATAAGAAAAAGACTTTGGCGGACAAACGGTATATGCTAATATTCAGACTTTTGCGAGCGTGTTTTTACAAATCCCTAAATAAATATCATTATGGAAACAATAGTCGTTAGCCGCAGGAAGTTCATTGGCAATATGGAACCTACTTCACAAAGATTGAAGAAGGTGCATAGCTTATACTCAAATGAGGAAACAAGCAACGGTCATTACGATGATAAATAAAATCTTTTGAAGGAGGCTTTCATGTAAAAAAGGCAGTTAAGTTTTTACCCTTAACTGCCTTTTTTATGTCGGGGTACCAAGATTCGAACTTGGGACCCCCTGCTCCCAAAGCAGGTGCGCTACCGGACTGCGCTACACCCCGAAATGTGTTGAAACACGGCACAAAAGTAGGCTTTATTTCTAAACGAGCAATCTTTCCACGATTAAATCTTTCGCCGTTGTTATCTCTTCGGCATCGAATACATGGGCGGCGCGATTGTAGAACGCTTCCCGCGCAGCCAGACTTTCAATTACGAAAGCTTTCAGTTCCGCCCCCGAACGTCCTTGCAGGACGGGGCGCAGGGTTTTGCTCATTTCCAAACGGTTTGCCAATTCTTCTGCCGACACTTTGAGGTAAACGGTTGTTCCCGCCTCGTTCATAAAGTCCATGTTGTCGAAATGACAGGGCGTTCCCCCGCCCGTTGAGATCAGCACATTTTCAAACATGCCCACTTCGTGCAGCATTGCCTGTTCCAGCCGGCGGAAGCCTTCCTCCCCCTTTTCTTCGAAAATCATGCCGATGGTTTTATGATACCGCCCTTCTACGTATCTGTCCAAATCAATGAACGAAAGGCTTGTCTGCTTGGCAAGTATCCTGCCTATGGTTGTTTTTCCGGCAGCCATATAGCCGATTAAAAAGATCCGTTTCATCCGCGTCCGCTTGTGTGCGCAAATGTATGTTTTTTCCTTTTTTCTCTTATTTTTTCCAAACCTTTTCCTGAATTTTACGCTGTGTTTTTTGTGCCACAGGCAAGCAGAAGTTTTCGGCACATGCTCAAAACTTTCTGGCACATGCCCAACGGTAGGAGCGGTAGAAGACGCTACCGGGTTTGTCCTTTTGCGTTTGCTGTTTGTTGAAACCGTTGATGCTGTAGCTGCCATACTTCATTTTGTCGGCTTCCACATTGAATGGAAGATTGCGGGGAAGGGATAGGGTCAGTGTGGCATAGCGGGCTTTGGCTTCTATCCCTGTGACGGCGGGGGCTACTTCTTTTACGGTCAGGTTGCCATAATCCAATGTTTTCGCAAAGAGCTTTCCCGTGAGGCGGGCGATTTTGAGGCTGGCATAGCTGCTTTTCAGGGTGAGGTTGTCCGCCTGTTCGACGGTTGCATGGGAATAACGGCTGTCGATGGTCAGCGAGCCGGCTTTTCCGACGGTTGCCTTGCCACAATACGCCAAGTTCAGGGAAGCCTTTTCCACGTCCTTGACGGTTATGTTGCTGTATCCGGCATCAATGGACAGGATTTCTTAATCTCCTTCTTGTTTTCACTCTCCGGATTTGCACCCCAAGAATAGGTATTCCCTGCAAAGAAAAGGGCAAGCAGGATAAAACGCAATATAAGGGTTGTTGTTTTCATATTCTAACGGCATTAACCAATAAAAGTCCTGGAAGGAACAATACAAAAGCCGTATTTGTATCGCCCTTTCAGGACTTTTATCAAGGAAGAGGGAGGAAATTAAAAAGCCTCAATAATGGGGAGGAAATTGGCAACGCTCAAAGAGGCTCCGCCGATCAGTCCGCCGTCCACGTTCGGACGGGATACGAGGTCTTTGGCATTGCCGGCGTTCATGCTGCCGCCGTAGAGGATGGTACAGTCGTCGGCGGCTTTGGCACCGAATTTGGCGGCGAGAGTGGCACGGATGTGTGCATGGATTTCTTCCGCCTGATCGGAAGTGGCGGTTTTGCCCGTGCCGATAGCCCAGACCGGTTCGTAGGCGATGACGACCTTGGCAAAGTCTTCCGCAGAGAGTTCAAACAGGGAGGCTTCCACCTGCTTGTCAACCACTTGGAAATGCTTGCCTGCTTCTCTTTCTTCCAATACTTCGCCGATGCAGAAGATGGGGGTCAAGCCGTTGGCAAGGGCAAGGTTCACTTTTGTTTGCAGGATTTCGGGCGTTTCGTGATAGTAGGCGCGCCTTTCGGAATGTCCCAAGATGACGTATTTGGCACCTGTGGAGGCAATCATGGCGGCAGACACTTCGCCCGTGAATGCGCCCTTTTCCTTGTCGGCACTGTTTTGGGCGGCTACGCCGATTTTCCGCGTGTCAATCGCTGCCGCAATGCTTGCCAAGTGCGTGAAAGGCACTCCGATAACTACGTCACATTTCGGCGACTTGCCCTTCAAAACCTCGTTCAAGCCCGTTGCCAACTCCAAGCCTTCGGCAAGCGTGGTGTTCAATTTCCAGTTTCCTGCAATAATGTTTTTTCTCATAAATCTCTACTTATATTAAATGAATTGTTATTTCTTATTTCATTACACTCCATTTTTCGCGAATGGTTTCTTTTCCTTTTTGTCCGGTTATCAAATAAATGCCTTTTGATACATTGATTTGTTTCTCATTTTCTTTAAATCGGATAATTAACTTGCCTGATGTATCATATAAACAAATGTCATATCCCGCCGGATTATAAACCGTTCCGTTCTGATAATAAATCCCCGCCTCAATCAAATCATAGACCGCATTCCTTTGCACTATAAAACGTGCCGTCAAATAGGTATCCGATATTATACGGAACGTATAAGCGGCATCTCGTGAAACAACCTGACCGTATTGATTCAACCAGCCGTCAAAAGAATACCCTATTTCAGGTCGCGCCTTCACCATTACAACAGAAGCAGAATCAAGCGTTTGACTGTCCGGCTTCAATACTATTTCCCCGTGAGCGGCACTGTGCAGCGACAGCAAATACCGGGGAGCATCCTTCGTATTATCAACCACGTCAAATATCAACTGCAGTGTTACATCCTGCTCCGTCAATAAAAAGTGATATTCATCCTTATCCGTGCGCAAATAAGATTTGTCGTAATCCAAAATAACATGAATGTCAGTGCCGGGTGGGAAATAATTCACATTATCCTTATATATATCGTTAATCGTCCAAGTTTTGATGCCGCAATTTGTTTCTATCACCAAAGCTGTATAGCCGGGAGGTCGGGGACGCAGTTCAGGCTCCGGTTCGACGGGCACAGGTTCAAAATTCAACGTTAAAACCGTATTCTCTGTTATTTTAAGATAAATAATATCATTCTTTAAACGATAGGCGGTTTTGTCATATTCAATTTGAATAATCAATTCCGTACCATCCGGAATATTATTTTCCGTATAAGAATGATTTCCGATAATTTTATATGTATAATTTGAAATATTGGCTTTTACCTGCAATATATAACCGGGAGGTTTCGGCATAGGCACCAACAAACTTCCCTTAAAACGAGAGACTGTTTCCATATCATAACCATATACTTCTTCCGTCCCTTCGGGTATATGCAATTTTAAGGTTGAAAGTCTTGGTATCCCGTTTTTATCTTCAAAATAAAAAGCCTGCTCATCAATACTCACATTATATAAATACTCCCATTTCAAATAAACGTCCAAAGAATCACAACCGCTGAAAATAAATCCTGCGACACTATTTACAGTAAGCGGTATTTCTATTGATTTTAAGGATAAACATTCACCAAAAGCAACTGTGCCGATTGTTTTTAATCCTTCCTGTAAAATGACAGTTTCCAGATTGGAACAATATTGAAAAACATGCTCTTCAAGAACTTCGATCAAACGCGGTATTCTTATTGTCTTTAAGGATGAACACTGAGCAAAAGCATTATTCCCAATGGTTTTTAAGCCTTCAGGTAAAATAATGGCTTCCAGATTGGAACAGGCAGCAAAAGAGAAATCTTCAATAACTCCTACCGGACGTGGTATTTCTATTGATTTTAAGGAAGAACAATGATCAAAAACATGGCTCTTGATAACATTTAATCCGTCAGGTAAAAGTATGGTTTCCAATCCGAAACAGTTGGCAAAACAATATTCGCCAATTATATCTACCGTATTGGGTATTTCTATTGATTTTAAGGATGCACAATTACTGAAAGCATAACTCCTGATTTCTTTTAACCCTTTATTTAAAGTGACAGTTTCCAGAGCAGAACAGGATCGAAAACAATCTGACTCCAAAACCTCTACCGATCGAGGTATTTCTATTGATTTTAATGACGAACACCCGTAAAAAGCCTTAGAACTGACAGACTTTAAATAATCAGACAGAGTAACTAAAATTAAATTTGAATTATTCTCAAATGCAGAATTGCTAATTTTACGGACTCTAAAGATTTTTCCACGAGCAATAACATTATCCGGAATTTCCACCCTAGTGCCGTATAGTGTTAAATCATTGTCTAATAATTCAGCAGTAAAATCCGCAGGATTCAAATAAAACTGTAAACCGATATACTCGCATGTAAAAATTTCCGAAGGAATAATCATAACCGGAATAATGATACCTCCCATAAAACGGGACACTTCCAAACTCTTTCTATAATCATAAAACCTTTCCGTTCCGGCAGGAATATATAGTTTTATATTCGAAGGTATCAGGAAGTTTTTTTCATCTTTAAAATAAAAAGAATACACACTAATATTTATAATAGATGAATTATCCCAATTCAAATAGACATCTAACTTATCATTATCAAGGAAAGCTAATTCTCCAATATAAGTTACTGTTTTAGGAATGGTTATTTCTCTTAACCGGCAAGAACTAAAAGAAAATGCATCAATAGATTCTAAGTATTCAGGTAAAATAACCGTAGTTAAATTTGAATTATTCTGAAAAGCATCACTTGTGATTTTAGTAACTTTTAAATTAAAAGACATATAAACAACTTCATCTGGAATTTTCACACTCCTCCCTGTTTTTGTTAAATCATTAGGTAATAATTCAGCAGTAAAATTAATTGTATCCAGCTCAAACTTTAAACCTGAATATTCATATTCTAACCCATAAGAATATATGGAACACCATAAACTTAGAAAAGTCAATATCCTTTTCATCTTCTCTTCTTTTTTATCACTATCGTTCCGCGTCCTTTTCTGCTGTTTGCCCCTAACCGGGTTTGGAAGAAAGAGCCTGTTTTCACGGGCGCAAATATAGAAACAGTAAAATTAACGGCATCAGGAAGTGTTCCCTTTCTTAACCTCTTTGATTCTTTTGGCAAAATAGAGGGCAACTGAATCAAATCACCTAAGTAACAGATACGATATTCACATATTGTATTGTACATTTGCCCGCTGAAATTTAAAACGCTCAAAAACGGATATGAAACGTGTTGTTGCCTGCCTGCCGATTGTGTTTTCGTTCTTTTTTGCTTTTATGGTAAATGCACAGGAGAAGGAGACGCTGGTGTTGATTGACACGGATATGGGGAAGATTAAGGTGAGGCTGTTTAATGAAACGCCGCTTCACAGGGATAATTTCATCAAGAATGTGAATGACCGGTTGTATGACGGGCTGCTTTTCCACCGTGTTATCAGGCAGTTTATGATTCAGGGCGGGGATACGGAGTCGAAAAATGCTCTGCCGGAGGTTCATCTGGGAGAAGGGGATTTGGGCTATACTGTTCCTGCCGAGTTTGTTTTTCCCCGCTACTTTCACAAGCGAGGGATGCTTTGCGCCGCACGTACCGGCGATGGCGAGAATCCGGAAAAGGCTTCGTCGGCAAGCCAGTTTTATATTGTGACGGGCAAGCATTTCACCGGAATGGATTTGGACAAGATCGAGAAGAACGAAGGCAAGTCATTCACACCCGAACAGCGCAAGGCATATATGGAAGAGGGTGGGACACCGCATCTGGACGGCAACTATACCGTCTTCGGCGAGGTTGTCTCCGGCATGAAAGCAGTGGACAAGATACAGTTCTCCCCTGTCGGCAATGAAGACCGCCCGCTGAAGAATATCAAAATTAAGTCGATGACTATTGTGCGGAAATAACCTCCGATTTTCCTTTTTTTGATACATTTGCGCCCGAAAAACAGCAATTCTGATCCTATTTATCTATAAATACAAGCAATATCATGGCATTAAAGTTTATGACAGCAGAGGAAGCTGCCTTATTTGTTCATCATGACGAAAATGTAGGCTTCGGCGGTTTCACCCCTGCCGGATGCCCGAAATCCGTTCCGACAGCCATTGCAAAAAGAGCCGCCGAAGAACACGCCAAAGGGAATCCGTTCCAGATCGGTATGTTTACCGGTGCCTCAACGGGCAACTCGCTGGACGGTGAATTGTCCCGCGTGAAAGCCATCAAGTTTCGCACGCCGTATCAATCCAACAAGGATTTGCGCACCCTGTTGAATGCACGTGAAACTCATTACTACGACCTGCACCTCTCCGAACTGGCGCAAAACCTGCGTTACGGTTTCTTGGGAAAGGTGGACGTTGCCATTATAGAAGCCTGCGATGTGACGGAAAGCGGTGAAATCGTCCCCACATGCGGCGTGGGCATTGCTCCGACTATCTGCCGTTTGGCTGACCGCATCATTGTGGAACTGAACCGGAAGCATCCGAAAGAACTGCGCGGTATGCACGACATCTATGAACCTGCCGACCCTCCCTACCGCCGCGAAATACCGATTTATACACCTTCCGACCGTATCGGTACACCTTATATAAAGGTGGATCCGTCCAAGATTGTCGCCGTTGTGGAAACGGACATAGAGAACGAAGGCAGCCCCTTTGCCCCGCTGGACGACGTGACGATGGCTATCGGTCGCAACGTGGCTGATTTCCTTGTGCATGAAATGAAAGCCGGACGCATTCCGAAAGAGTTTGTCCCCCTGCAAAGCGGTGTGGGCAATGTGGCAAACGCCGTATTGGGCTGCATGGGTGAAAACAAGGTGATTCCCGCCTTCAATGTATATACGGAGGTGATACAGGATGCCGTTATCAAACTGATGGAAGAAGGTCGTGTCACCTTTGCCAGCGGTTGCTCGCTCACGGTCAGCAATGAAGTGATTAACAAGATTTACGCTAACCTCTCTTTCTTCAAGGACAAAATCCTGCTTCGCCCGCAGGAAATATCCAACAATCCGGAAATAGCCCGCCGTCTGGGACTTGTTACCATCAACACGGCTCTGGAAGCCGACATCTTCGGCAACATCAACTCCACGCACGTATCGGGCACCCGCATGATGAACGGCATCGGCGGTTCGGGCGACTTCACCCGCGCCGGTATGCTCTCCGTCTTCACAACGCCATCAACGGCGAAGGACGGCAAGATCAGTTCCATCGTCCCGATGGTTTCCCACTTGGATCACAGCGAACACTCGGTCAAGATACTCATCACCGAATACGGCGTAGCCGACCTGCGCGGCACCTCTCCCATCCAGCGCGCCCACGCCATCATTGACAACTGCGTGCATCCCGACTACCGTCCTCTGTTGCGCGAATACCTGCAACAAGGCATCAAGGGTCATACCCCGCACAACCTGAAAAACTGTTTCGCCTTCCACGAAGAGTTGGCAGCAAGCGGCGATATGCACAATGTAGATTGGAGCAGGGACAACCGCCCCAAATAATCTGTAAAATAACATCCTTCCCCCTTCCCTCCTCCCTCCCCCCTCTTCCCCCCCTGATACTACCCTCGCTGTCTTCCCCCCCTCTCCTGTGGAGAGGGGTCGGGGGAGAGGTCTATAACCAATTTTTATTAAAATTAAAAAACAAACCTCAACTAACAACTGTTAATTCACCCCATCCAACCGTTAACAACCCCCGCATATCGGTTAATAATCAATAAAAATGAACCCCTTTCAAAAACACCCGTTTTTGACAATATGCCGCCCCTCACCCCAAAACGCTTTCAAAACACCCCTCTTTCACCCTCTCGCTCCTGTCAAAATGATACCCCGACACGTAGCCTCGCTTACACTTACGTTGTTTCTACGTATTGCCTACGTATTGCCTACGTATTGCCTACGTCCAAAGAACATTTTACCTTCGCACGGACATTGAAATAGGCCTATACCCAAACCATTTCTCTGATATTTAATAAATTAAACCTTACCCCCTAATACATGTTAACCCTTAATCATTCCCCGTTCCCCGTTAATCATCCCCGTTAGTCATTTAATACGAGCGGCAGTCACCCGCCAACTAACCGAACCGTTTTTACAAGAAACGCGATATTTCACTTATTAAATAATTCACTTATTAAATTTAATGCAAATGAAAACACAAGAAGTTGTAAATGATTTGAAACGCAGATTTCCCAATGAGCCGGAATATCTGCAGGCGGTAACCGAAGTGCTGGAATCTATTGAGGATGTGTACAATGAACATCCGGAGTTTGAGAAAGCCAACCTGATTGAAAGGCTGTGCATTTCCGACCGTATTTTCACTTTCCGCGTAACATGGGTGGACGACAAGGGGAAAGTGAATGTGAACATGGGCTACCGTATCCAGCACAGCAATGCGATTGGTCCGTACAAAGGCGGTATCCGCTACCACTCATCCGTGAACCTGTCCATCTTGAAGTTCCTTGCCTTTGAACAGACATTCAAAAATGCGCTGACAACGCTTCCCATGGGCGGCGGCAAAGGCGGTTCCGACTTCTCCCCGAAGGGAAAGTCCAATGCCGAAGTGATGCGTTTCTGTCAGGCTTTCATCCTTGAATTGTGGAAGCATATCGGTGCCGATACGGACGTTCCCGCAGGCGACATCGGCGTAGGCGGTCGCGAAGTGGCATACATGTTTGGCATGTACAAAAAGCTGCAAGGCGAGTTTACAGGCGTTCTCACCGGTAAAGGCATTGAGTTCGGCGGTTCATTGATTCGTCCCGAAGCAACCGGTTACGGCAATATCTACTTCCTGCTGGAAATGTTGAAGACGAAAGGCATCAGCATCAAGGGGAAGAAATGTCTGGTTTCCGGTTCCGGCAATGTTGCCCAATATACGTGCGACAAATTGATCGAACTGGGTGCCATCCCCGTTTCCTTGTCCGACTCCGACGGTTATATCTACGACCCGGAAGGCATTACCCGCGAGAAACTGAACTATGTGATGGAGTTGAAGAACATCGAAAGAGGACGTATCCGCGAGTATGCCGAGAAATATGGTTGTAAATATGTTGCCGGCGGACGTGTATGGGCTGAAAAGGGAGATATAGCCCTGCCTTCGGCTACCCAAAACGAAATACACGGTGACGATGCCAAGCATTTGGTGGAAACGGGTTGCATCGCAGTGAGCGAAGGAGCCAACATGCCTTCCACGCCGGAAGCCATTGAAGTGTTCCAGAAAGCAAGGATACTCTATGCTCCGGGCAAGGCAGCGAACGCCGGCGGTGTAGCTACATCCGGTTTGGAAATGACACAAAACTCCATCCGCTTGTCATGGACGAGCGAAGAAGTGGATGCCAAATTGCAGCAAATCATGAAGAACATCCATGAACAATGCGTTAAATACGGCACGCAGAAAGACGGATACATTGACTACGTGAAAGGTGCAAACGTAGCCGGCTTTATGAAAGTGGCGAAAGCTATTATGGCGCAAGGTGTTTTGTAAACACAAGAGCCAAGCAAGTGAACGTAAAAAAGGCTGCCCGAAAGGCAGCCTTTTTTCTTGTGGCAGTAATTTTAATGATTACCGGATAATAAACTTCGTGACATAGCGGTCTCTTCCGTTTGCGGCATTCAGGATATAGATGCCGGCGGGTAAGGGCAGGAGGTGTTGCTCGCCGGCGCTGTTTGCTTTGAGTTGCAGCACTTTCTGTCCGCTTATTGCCGTGGCTGTGACGGTATGCCCTTCCAAATTGACAAGGTGCAGGGTTCCGCCCGTATAGTATGCCTTGGCTTCGGGAAGCGACAGAGGGCTTTCGCTGCCCAAACCATCCTCAAAGACGGCTATATAGACTGTCGGGGTTGTGCGTACCGTGAAAGAATAGGATGCCCGGTTGCTGACAAGGTTGCCGCCTGCCGTTGTCCATCCTGTGAAGTGATAGCCCGGGTCGGCGGTTGCCGTGAACAGGACTTTCGTACCGGAAACGTAGGTACCGCTGCCCGTCACTTTGCCGTGCATGGAGTTGGAGAGTGCCGTCACGTTGTATTCAGTTGGTATGAAAAAGGCAGTCACTGCCGTATCCTTTGTGATGATAAACTCATATTCACTGCCCGTAATTACCTTATTTCCTGCCAGCCAATGGCTGAAGCGGAAACCGACGGCCGCACTTGCTTGCAGTTTCACCGGTGTTTCGTAGCTGTATTCCGTTTGGACATCCGTGCGTCCGTTGCCGGATATGGTGACGTTTACCTTGTACTTGTTTTTGGCAAAGCGAGCGGTCAGCAACAAGTCTTTTTCTACGTCAAACAGGCAGGGGTTGGACACGGAAAAGTTGTTCGTCTGTTCGCTTGACCATCTGTCTAAATGATAGCCGTGGTCGGGTTCGGCTTCGGCTTTTGCCATACTTCCGTATGGATAAAAGTCGTCAGGGGCGGAAATTATTTTACCGCCCTGGGCGGCTGCCAGTTTAATCTTGAATCCGTTGGAGAAAACCGCACGTATGGTCATGTTCTTTTTCAGCGGAAACACATACGGGTTTTCAGCGGAAAGAAAGGCGTCGTTCCCGTCTCTCCATCCTGCCAGCCGGTAGCCGCTGATGGGGGTTGCCGTTAAACGTACTTTTGTGTTGTAGTCATACGTTCCTCCGCCTTCCGCAGTGCCGAGCAAAATGTTGGACGAGGAAACGGACACTTCAAAGACATCCGGTTTAAAGACGGCTTTGAATTCCTCGTTTTTAGTTATGGCGAAGATATAAGGGTTGGCTTCGGATATGAACTCTCCGTTTAAGGTTGTCCATTTCACAAAAGAATAGTATTCTGCAGCTTCAGCCGTCAATTTGACGGGAGTGTTTTTGTAGAACAGGTTGTCGTCATCCTCGCGTCCGGTTACGGCTATGCGTCCGTTCGCCGGATTGTCGGGTATTGCCGACGCGTTATAGCTGTCGCTGCCGGCTTTTGCGAAATTGGCTACGGCTGTTACGTCTTCCGTCACGGGGAAACTGTACCAGCTGTCTGTAACAATCTTGATGTTGTTTATGATCCAGTTCACAAAATAATGGTTAGGGGAAACAGGGGTGGCTTTTATGGTTACCATCGTATTGTATTCCAATCCTAGCTTGCTGCCATCCACCGTGCCGTAGGCGTTCTTGGCGGAAACGGTTACATTATACAGTTTTTGGATTTTGGCAAAATATGCATGGATGGACTTGTCTTGATCCATGACAAATTGAAAGGCTGTTGCGCCGGACAGACTGTCGCCGTTAGCATCCGTCCATTTCACAAAATGCCAGTCGTCATCGGCTATGGCCTGCACTACCACCAGACTGCCGCACTGATGTACAGACATGCCTTCGCCCGGTATTATGCTGCCGCCTTGACCGGCAGTCAGGTGTAATTCGGAGTAGCAGACATCGGGAGGAATGGGAGGAGGGGGAGGGAGGACTTCTACCGGTATCCTTTCAAAGTAAGCCTTATATGCAACATCTTGCTTTAACATAAACACAAAACTTTCACCGAAAGCCAGTTGATTGCCGTTGGCATCTGCCCACCTCACAAAGACCCAGCCGTCGTCGGCGATAGCTTCTACCGACACATAGCTTTCGGCCTCATAGGTATATCTGTCATCGCTTGTTCTTACACGACCTCCTCCGCTGGCGAGCAGGTTTACAATATAGGTCGTGACGGTCGGGGTCGGGGGCGGTGGCGGTGGCGGGGGTGGTGGAATCCCCTTCTCGCCTTCTTCAAAGACGGCCTGAATGAACATGTCTTGCGTCACGGTGATCAGAAAAGGATTGTCGTTGGACAGGTACCTGCCGTTTTCGTCTATCCATTCTACAAAATGATTGCCTGCGTAGGGGATAGCCTCTAACGGCACCTTTGTTTCGTATGTAAGGTTAAAAGTCCCCGCACCTTGTCTTATATAACCAAGCGTATCATCAACCAGAGTTATACGATAGCTGTCTCTCTCATAAGCAATAAATAATGTCGTGTCCTGTATGATAGTGAATGAATAAATACTGTCGGTGACGCCCTCGTCTGCATTCTCCCATTTTTTGAAAACCCAGCCGGGAACGGACGGAGCCTCCAGGGTCACTCTTTCCCCGTATGCATATTCGCCAATGCCGGGCATCTGTACCAATACGTTTTGTGAATAAGTCGTGAAAACGGAAACTTTATAATCATTACTACTGACAAAATTAAAGCCCCTCCACTTGCTGCCTGCGTCGTAAAGACCGTAAGCTGTTTCCGTACCCCTTGGCAGGTAGACGACAGCATCCCATGACGTTGCGTTAAAATCGTCAGTCAGGTCTCCATAAGACGGAGAAGGCCATTCGATATAAATATCTTTCACCGGATTGTCGGCAAAGGCATAGGCTCCGATATGTTTCAGGCTGAGAGTCAGAGAAAGGGCGGACAGCCGATTGCCGTAAAAGGCATAGCTTTCGATAATTTCCACACCTCCGGCAAAGTTAACGCCCTGCAACACATTGCTGTAAAAAGCAGAATCTCCGATATATTTCACACGGTTGGCAAAGGCGGCAGTCTGCATTCGATTACCGGCAAAGGCATTCGCTCCGATATATTTCACATTGTAGGGAAAGTCAATACTACTCAATCGATTGTTGGCAAAGGCATACGAACCGATTTCTTCCACATTGCCGGAAAAGGTAATGCTGAGCAAATTATTTTCGTAAAAGGCAGAATCGCCGATAGTTTCCACATCGCCGATAATAGTCAGGGAAATTAAGCTGCTGTTCTTGAAAGCTGCCTTTTCAATCTTTTGTATGCTTTTCTGTATGGTAAACGATGTAAGGGAAGTATTCTGAAATGCCTGCGGCACATTTACAGATGCCGCAAGAGTGAGAGAGGAGATCTTTTTGTTGCCTGTAAATGCACCGGGGCTGATGCCCGTCACCTTAAAGTACATAGAGTCCACATAAACACCCACGGGAATGGTGGCTGATTTGAACGTGGTGTAACTGTTATTTCCTACGACAGCCTCTTTGGAGATTGGATCCAGGTCATAAAAAATATTCTCATATTCGCCCATGTAAACAGCCTCAATTACCACATCCTTTCTCATATCAGTGAATGTGTATGACTGTTCCCGGGATATGATTTTACCGTTTACTTCTTTCCATCCGAAAATACCTTGAACATAGACGGCATCCGGCACACTTACCGTAGCATTCTCGTGATAGAGATAGCCGCCCGCACCGGTGATACCGGCTAACGATGATATGACGGTAACGGTATAGATGCCGGGAACAATGTCAAACCCCTGCCATTTGCGAACATATTCATCGTATCTGTAGTTCCTTTCACTCCCTTGCTGAAGATAGGCTTTACAAAACTCTCGTGCCGTTGAAGAAAAAGCATTTGCGTCAACCTGTAAATCGGACGGCGGAGAAAACGGGAGATTGATCCTTTCCAGAGGGCATTCAAGTGAATAAGGTCCAATGTATGTTATGCTTTCGGGCAGGGTTACAGTCTTAAGCCCACTGCCGGAAAAAGCCGCTGCTTCAATACGGGTTATACCTTCTGAAATAACTAAGGATTGTATATTCGCATTATCTGAAAAAGCTCCGATCCCAATGGCCGTTACAGGGAAACGATCCCTGCCTTCGTAAAAAACGTATGAGGGAATGACAACACTGTCAATAGCACAGGCGTCATTATTCCCTACGGAAGCCGTATGACTGTCAAAATCGAAAGAATAAACAATACCGCCAACTGAGGAAACTCTTACATCCGCCTTTATTGCTTGAAATACGCAAGCCAGACATGATACTAACAAGACTATTTCTCTTTTCATCAGGGACAATTAATTACGCTGTTTATCAACATTTGCACTTGCAAAATTCAGAACGCCAAATGTAGAAATTATTTTAAATAAGGCACTGCCTGTTCAAATTATACTTTCTACTCAAAAACCTGCCTTTGGAGAGCACCTCTGCTTACCTTACCGGCAGAGGTATCTTCCCTTGGCTGTCTTTTTTCAGGGAAGGCACACAGACCTGCCCTCTACGTTTGTATCGTCTTTGCAGTATCTCCAATGTGCATAAATCCTTTTAATTAATTGATGTTACGCAGAAGTCTCGAAAGGGCTTTCCGGCGGTGCCGCCCTTACTGAAGGCGGCAGTTTTTAGCATTTAACATTCTTTGATACGCCTATGTGTCCAATGGGGACACATAGGCGTGTCCAATAGAGGCACATGGACGTGCCCAATAGGGACACATAGATGTGTCTAATAGGGATACATATACGTCTCCGCGCCGGATGTGTATATTTGGGGCTTCTGCAAACATCCGGCTATCAGGACACGCAAAACTATGTGACTTGGTTTACCGATTTTGCCACTACCGCAAAGTTACTTTTCAGCATAATGATAAAGCCCTAACAGGGGTTTGAACCCCTGTTAGGGCTTGCTAACAGCTTACAGAATAATCGGCTTATACTTAGGAACCAAAGCCTTTATGATACACCAGCCTATCAGATAGGATACGGAACAAATGCAGAAGATAATGAAATAGCCGGCTTCTATACCCTCAAAGCCCATGAACTGCATATTCGTATCGGCAGCATGGTCGAACAGAACACCGGAACCTTTGTTAATCATGTATGAACTGACACCGCCTGCCATACCGCCGATGCCGGTCACCGTTGCTATGGCTGTCCTCGGAAACATATCCCCTACGGAGGAAAAGATATTGGCAGACCACGACTGATGCGCCGCCCCCGCTATACCGATGATAACAACGGGTATCCAATACGTGATTTGTCCCAGAGGCTGCGCAAACATAGCCAGCAGGGGGAAGAAGGCGAAAATCAGCATGGCTTTCATGCGTCCGACATACGGCTCCATCCCTTTATTATTGACAAAGTAGGTGGGAAGCCATCCGCCGATGATGGAAAGAAGCGTAATGGCGTAAAGGACAAAGAGGGGAAAGGCTTTCTGCGTGGCATCCATTCCATAGACGGAACCCAGATAGGCGGGTGCCCAGAAGAGGAAGAACCACCATACGCCGTCGGTCATAAACTTGCCGGCGGCAAACGCCCATGTCTGTTTGTATTTGAAGCAATTGACAAAGGAGATCCGCTTGGGCGTTTGTCCCGTGCCGCTTTCCGTGCCAAAGTCTTTATCCTGCCGTATGTAGATCAGTTCGGCTTGATTTACACGGGGATTGGCTTCGGGCTTCTTATAGACAAACACCCAGATGCCCATCCAAAGGAAGCCGAAAGCACCGATGATGAGGAATGCCATCTCCCATCCGTAGGCTTGGGCGATGAAGGGGATAGTGACGGGAGCCGTCAATGCGCCGACCGTAGCTCCGGCATTGAAAATGCTGGTTGAAAAGGCGCGGTCTTTCTTGGGGAAATATTCGGCGGTGGCTTTTATGGCGGCGGGGAAGTTGCCCGCTTCACCAAGTGCTAATACAAAACGTGCAAAGATGAAAAGGGTGACGCTCACACTGATGACAACGCCGGCATCTCCGACCGTTGCAATAGCTTCTTTCGCCCCCTCAAAGCCGACGAACCATGTATCCGCTATAATCCCGGAAGTGACAATACCGCAGAAAGCGTGAAGGCAGGCACCGACCGACCAGATGCCGATAGCCCAGAGATACCCTTTCTTCGTATCCAGCCAATCGACCAAGCGTCCGGCGAACAGCATACAAAGCGCATACATGATGGAGAACCATGCCGTTATCGTGCCGTAATCCGAGTTCGTCCAGTGAAATTCGGGAGCGATAAAGTCCTGCCAAGTGAGCGACAGAACCTGCCTGTCCATGTAATTGACAGTGGTTGCAAAGAAAAGCATGGAGCAGATGACCCAGCGGTAATTTGTCATCCTGTCTTGTGTGTGTGGTGTACTCATAGGTATATTGAATTTAAGTGTTAACTCCTGCGCTACCTTATATTCGGATGCCTTTCAAGGTATTTGTCCCGCAAAGGGATACTCATCAACTGAGTGATCATGTACATGGAAGGCTCAATCTCTGCTTTCTCGCCTGTTCCCGGATCCGTCAGTGTCACCTTTGCCGGAGAGTAATATAAGTAGTGCTTTATCCCGACAAACATATCATGGTCGCTATTGTGTAAAAGGACTTCTGCTGCCTTCCTTTCCACGTCGTAAGGTGTCTTGGGGTTTTCTTCCTCAAGTTCCTGTATTAGGTATTCCATATTACTGTCAAGGGCTTCCGTTGCTCCTGATTCATCCAGCAAAACATAACCTATAGGCACTAATACATACGGACTGTGTTTCAGCCTGAGTGTGTCAACCATCAGGTTATCTTTCTTCATAATCCATGCGGATATATCAGATACGGTTTTCCCCATTTCTGAAAGCATTTTATTATTTGACCTCACGGTACTGTCAAGCCTCTTGAAATCCTCTCTGATCTCCGTTATCATACCTTTGTGGCTTTCGCACGGAAGTTCGCTTACCTTCTTTTCTGTTACCTCTACAGCTTTATGCAGTTCCTTAACATTATCTTTGGTCTCTGCTATTACCTCTTTATGGCTGTCGCATGGAAGCTCATTGACCTTCTTTTCTGTTACCTCTACGGTTTTATTCAGTTCCCTAACATTATATTTGGTCTCTGCCATTATATCCTTATGACTGTCGCACGGGAGTTTTTCCAACGTCTTATTAATGGTCGTTATGGCGTTACTCAAATCCCTTATAACCTCTCTGGTTTCTGCTATCACCGCATTATGGCTGTCGCACGGGAGTTCATTAACCTTCTTTTCTGTTACCTCTACGGCTTTATGCAGTTCCTTAACATTATCCTTGGTCTCTGCTATTACCTCTTTATGGCTGTTGCATGGAAGTTCATTAACCTTCTTTTCCGTTACCTCTACGGTTTTATTCAGTTCCTTAACATTATACTTGGCCTCTGCCATTACATCCTTATGACTGTCGCACGGGAACCTTTCCAACGTCTTGTTAGTAGCCGTTACAGTTTTACTCAGATCCCTTAGGATTTCCTTGGTCTCTGCCATCGTCCTCTCATGGCTGTCACACGGAAGTTCATTCAGGCGTTTATACATACTGTCGAAGCGTTCGCTTTTAACGCTCCTTTCTACAAAGTACTTAAACATCCAATACATCGCCCCCGTCAACGTGGCAACAGTTGATACAGCGATACCGATTGATTCTAACAAATTCATAGCTTTATTTTTTAGGTGTTCGTTTCAGCGCAAGCACACTTCTCTCTGCTTTTTACGGGTAGCAGGCTGAACTCCCCGCGCCAATAATTCCATGCGTAACTTGTATTCATACTTGTCCCGTTCAGGGGTACCGATTTTCCCGATATATTGATCTTCCAGCTCAGACAGCGTGTATTGCTTCATCTTTCCCATCTGTATTAGCCCCTTTCTTATTCCCTGCCTTTTTCCGTACCTTCGCGTCCGCATCGAAAGCAAAGTTTACATAGCCGCAACCTTGGTATTCGCCGCCAAATATAAACAAATAAATAGAGTATTGGTTTATGAGAAAGATCCCCCTGCTGTTCGCCGTTTTCAGCGTTTTCTGCTGTACCAGCCTTGCGGCACAATCTGTTGCCTTTGATACGTACTTTGAGCGAAAAAGCCTGCGCATAGACTTCGCATTGAGCGGCAATGCCGTGTCGCAATCGGTGGCTGTGCAGCAGTTGCGCGAAGAGCCTGTCTGGGGAGGTACCGTCAATAATCTGATTGACCCTTTCAACTACGGCGGCTATTATATATATGTGTATGACAAGGCAAGTCGCGCGTTGCTGTACTCCCGCGGCTTCAACACGCTGTTTGAAGAGTGGCGGACTACGGCGCAAGCCGAAACAGAAACCCAATCTTGGACTAACAGCATCTCCGTTCCCTACCCCAAATCCCCCGTCACGGTGGAAATAGCCGCCCGCGAGCGGGAAGACATGCAATTCCACACCCTGCTAAAAACAGACATCGACCCTGCAAGCCTCTTCATCGACCGCAGCCCGTTGCCGGAAAACAAGATTACCGACATTCAGACGGCAGGCGACCCTGCAGAGAAGGTGGACTTGCTTTTCCTCGCCGAGGGCTATACCGCTGCCGAGCAGGACAAGTTCATAGCCGATGCCCGCCGCTTCACCGTCGCCCTGTTCGACACACCCCCGTTTACGGACTACCGCGATTGCTTCAACATCCGCGCCGTCAGCCTCATCTCCGAAGAGTCAGGCACTGACGTATCGGGCAAGGGCATCTTCAAGAACACCGCCCTCAACTCCGGCTACTACACCTTCGGCATCGACCGCTACCTGACAACGCCCGACATGAAAGCCGTCCGCGATGCCGTGTGGAACGTCCCCTGCGACGCCGTCTTTATCCTTGTAAATACCGACACCTACGGGGGCGGCGGCATGTACAACTTCTACGCCATCGGCACGGCGGACAACGAGCGTACCGCCCACGTCTTCACCCACGAGTTCGGGCACAGTTTCGCCGGTCTTGCCGACGAATACTTCACCTCCGAAGTGGCTTACGACAACTTCTACAACCTTGACTATGAACCCTGGGAGCCGAACATCACCACGCTGGTCGATTTCCCCTCCAAATGGAAAGACATGCTGCCGACCGATGCCGGCAAGGACACCCCCGGTCTGTTTGAAGGCGGCGGCTACGTCCCCAAAGGCATTTACCGCCCTGCCGACCATTGCATGATGCGCGATTACGCCCCCTTCTGCCCCGTATGTAGCAAGGCTATCGTGCAAATGATCCGTTTCCTCTCCAACCGCCCCAACTGACCCCGTCCAAATGACCTTACCGAAAGCCTCCGGCAGGGCGTATCTCTACCATGCAATAGCCATATTCACGGCGGTGGTTTGGGGTGCCACCTTTGTATCCACCAAAGTCCTGCTGGGCAACGGGCTTACCCCCGCCGAAATCTTCCTCTACCGCTTCATCCTCGCCTATGCCGGCATCCGGATCGTGTCGCGCCAAAAGCTGTGGGCAGACAGCCGGCGGGACGAACTCCTTCTCGCGGCAGCCGGCGTAACGGGCGGCTCGCTCTACTTCCTCTTTGA
>LBCX01000170.1 GCA_001657575.1 Bacteroidales bacterium Barb4 | reverse complement strand
AGGCTTTCGGGGAAGTCGAGCTTGAAGGCTTTCACGGTGCTGTCTTCGTTGCTGTCCACAACGGTATCTTTCTCCCATTGCACGGTGCCGTCCATGTTGATAAGCTGGGCTTTAGCCGTGAGGGCAGTATGGTTGCGTGCGTGATAGTTTACGACTTCGATGTTGTCCCACACCGGATTCCATTGGATGTGCAGAGGTTCGTTGCCCTTCTTGCAGCCGAAATAGGCGGCAGTCGGGTCGAAATAATAGTCGTAGGTTTGCCATACCATGGAAGGCCAGGCCGGATGGCTCATCCAGAGGAGCATACCGCGGCGGAACTCGCTGCGTCCCTCAAAGATGCCGCGATAGCCGTTATAGTTCACCCACTGCGCCCATTCGGTGAATTGACGGGCATCCTGCGCTTTGCCGAAGGCTTTTTCAATGATGTCATTGAAAGTGGCGGCAGATTGGGCACTGCCCAGCGTATAGTCGTGCAATCCCCAGAAACTGTTTTGCGGCCAGAGCTTGTCGGCAGGCAAGGTTTGGGCGAGGCTTTCATACGTCATTACGTTTGGCATACCGCGTTCGCTGTGGAAACGGTTGTTGCCGAAGAGCAGGTAATAGTCGCGCGGGGGCAAGGCACGGTAGGGTCCTCCCCCACTCACCACGCCTGCGGCGGAATGGGAAATGTAGTGAATGCCCGGATGCAGGGCGGGAAGCAGGGCGCGAAGGTCTTTGTCAAGCGTATCGGGCGGATTGCCTTCGTTACGACCGACGTAGAGGGCGATGGACGGATGATTGCGGATGCGCTTCACGAAGTCGTCGGCATTGGTCATAAAGAGGTTGTTGTCATCAGGTACAGGCCCGTCGTAGGGGTTGGCAAGCCAGAAGTCCTGCCAGACCATTACGCCGTAGTGGTCGCAGGCTTCGTAAAACTCTTCATCGCCAATCTGTCCCACCCAGTTGCGTATCATGGTGAAGTTCATATCGGCGTGATAGGCGACAGCAATGTCGTATTCGCGCCCGCGATAGTTGAGGTTGGACTCGCCGAAGCCCCAGTTTCCCCCGCGTCCGATGAAGCGGCGACCGTTTATGAAAAGGCTCAATATGCCGTTGTCCTCATTGAAGGTCATTTGGCGCACGCCGGATTTGAAGTTTTTCTTATCCGATGTACTTCCACTGATGTCAAAGCTCAGTTCCACATCGTAGAGGTGCTGATTGCCGTAGCCTTTAGGCCACCACAGGGTCGGGTTCTGAAGTTTCAGGGCAGCATGTGCGGCAGAGTCCAGCGTAATGGTTTGCGTTTCGGCGGCGGCAAGCGATACTTCCTGCTCAAAGGAGACTGTGCCGTAGAGACCTTTCAACTTGCCGGTCACGGGTTTGCCCGTATGGTTTTTGAGAGTTACATCTACCACTATATTGGCAGATGTGGTATCAGGCAACGGCAGTTCGGCGCGGATAAAGGGGTTTTCAATCGTCACGGCACCGGTATGCGTCAGGAAAACATCATTCCATATACCGATGTCACGCCCGCGAATGGTCGGAATCCAGTCCCAGCCGATGGTGGAATGAAAGGTTGGATTGTCAGCACCGAGTATGCCACCGTTCTGGTCGGCACTGAAAGCCGTTTGTTCCTTGACCGCCCCCACATGGGCGTTCTTGATAATTTCAACAGCAAGCACGTTCGTTTTGCCGGCAGCAATAAGCTCCGTCACATCAAACTTGCCGCGCATAAAGCCGCCATTGATACGCCCTATCTCCGTTCCGTTCAGGAAGATATTGGCTTTCCAATTGATACCGTCGAAGTTGAGGAACAGGCGTTCACCCGAAAAGTCGGCAGGAACGTCAAACGCATCGCGATACCAGAAGTTGGAGTTAAAGAAGGACTCGGAGATTTGCAGTTGGTTATCCCCGTAGTTGGGGTCAGGCAGGGCACCGATGCGCCAATAGCTTGTCAGTACAGTACCGGGCACAGTGGCAGGTATCCATTCCGCCTCACCGGTAAAGTCCGTTGTAGAGATGTCTTTGCCGGAGGCATCCACCAAAGAAGCCCGTTGCACCTTCCAATTCCCCGCCGTCAGAAAGAGTCGGTTGTCCTTTGCCGCAGGCACTGCTTGCGGACGCGGAACAAGTCCGCCTTTCCCCTGTACTTCCAATTCACTCAGAAGGTAAGGCTGATTGTTTTCCGACTGTGTCATCAGGATGCGGACATAGCGGGCTTTGGCGGTTTTATCAAGCGTCAGCGAATCCGTCCTTTCCGTTCCGCCGGGGAGGGCGGCAAGGTCTGCCCACACCTTGGCATCGTCGGAAACCTGCACCGTTCCGGCTACGGCTTTATTGATCCAGTGAAGATTGATTTGGTCGAAGGAAGTCGGCACACCCAAATCCACATACACCCATTCCTCACCCGTGCCGGCACTCATCCACGCACTGTTGAAATATTGCGAAGGAGTAATCAGCAACAGTTCTTCCCCCTTGTAAAAGTCCCAATCGCTAAACGCCCAATCCTTTGCACCTTCCATTTTCAGGCTGATGTGGTAGAAGGCATAATCCGCCGCCTCGGTCAGCGTAAACGTCTGGTTCAATAGCTGTGTCGGTTGGGAGCTTTTCTCCTGTATGACCACCCAACTCTCCCCGTCGTTCGAGCCGGAAAGGACTGTCTCCAAGCCTTTGGACACTTTGTCGTCGAAGGTAACACTCCCCTTGAGGACAATCCTGTCGGCAGGCACACGGAAGTTGTTCAAAGCCAGTTGGAGATAAATATCATCCCCGCTCATGCGGTATTGCGAATCGCTCTTGCCGTCGAAAAGCCATTCGCGTTCGTTCTTCAGTAAATCGCCGGCTTGTGTGGAAACGTTAATCGTGGCAGGCTGTTCGGAAGAAAGGATACCGTCGGTCAGCAGTTGCGCCGTCAGATTGTAGTCGTAGCTCGATGAATGGTAAGCCGCCCGCCACTTAGCCACATTCCGGTAACTCCCGTCGCCGGCAACCAGTTCGGGAGACGGGTCTTCCGCCGGACTTCCGGGATAGACACCAATGCCCCGCGTATAATAGTCCGACCTTGCACTGGCGTTGGAATTGGAAGCCGTGGCATCACAGCCCGTAAGCAGAGTTGCCGCCCCAAGCATCCCCGCCATAGAGAATAAAAATAGTCTGCCTTTCATAAACTGTATTTGAATGGATCAATAATTCGCCCCAAAAGTAAACTAATCACCCATTAACAGTAAAATCAGGTATTGTTTTATTTGAAGAAAACCGCCTGCAATAACAGATGCAAAGCGGATGGTGGAAGCTTTTAACATTCTTTGATACGTATACGTATCCAGTACGGACACCTATACGTATTCAATACGGATACCTACGCGTATTCAATACGGATACCTATCCGTATCCGATAAGGATACCGAAGGGAAATAATCACAACAAACCCCTAACAGAGTTTAGAACTCTGTTAGGGGTAGATTCAGAGAGGCCTGATGCGGTTGCCATTGTAATAGAAAGCCTGTGCCGCCGTATGGAGAATAATCATGTATATTTGCCGGAAGTTTATCAAAGACCCCGAATGCTTACTTTCAGACCCATTCAATTGTCCGACAAGGCGGTTATAGACCCTGTCTTTCGGAGCAAGTCTTATATGTCCACCGATTTTACGTTTACCAATCTTTATGCGTGGCAAGCCCTTTTCAAAACGGTGTTTGCGACAGAGGACGGGACTTTGTTCCTTCGTTTTACCGATGAGGACGGCGTTTGCTACATGATGCCTGCGGGAAAGATGCCGGACAGGGAGGCGTTGGAACTGATCATGCAGGACGCACGGGAGAACGGCTTCCCTTTTATCCTGAAAGCCGTTATCCCTCAAATGTGGGAGAGCATTGAACGTGCCATGCCCGGACAATTCCGCTTGGTTCCCGACCGCATGAACTACGAATACATCTACCTGTCGGAGAAGTTGCTCAACCTTTCCGGCAAGAAGTTGCAGAGCAAAAGGAATCACATCAACCGCTTTAAGGCTGATCATCCCGAATGGGAGTATGTGCCCGTCCGCACCGATGCAGATATAGCCGGCTGCCTCGCCATGCTCGACGAATGGATACGGACAACCCTTCCCCAAGATGATACCTCGCAACGGCACGACTACCTCTCGGCGCGTGTGATGCTTGAGAACTTCCACCGGTTGCAGATACGGGGCGGGTACATACGTGCAGAAGGGAAAATCGCAGCTTTCTCATTGGGCGAACCGCTGACGGAGGACACCTTCGTGGTGCATGTTGAAAAAGCCTTTGCCGGCATCACCGGTGCCTACACCATCATCAACCAGCAATTTATTGAACATGAGGCGACGGGGTACACCTATATCAACCGGGAAGAAGATGTCGGTTTGGAAAACCTGCGCAAAGCCAAGATGTCCTATTATCCTGAAACATTGCTGGAGCATGGGATTGTAACGCTTGCGTAACCCTTAGTTCCCGCTTGTCATCCGCTTGATAATGCTGTAGGCATTGATGATACCCAGCTCGCCGGCTTTGCTCAGGTCGGCGATGCCACGGTTGGCATCACCTTGCGACAGGCGGGCAAGTCCTCGGTTGAAGTAGGCTTCGGCGAAATCAGGGTCGCGTTCGATGGCGGCGGTATAGTCAAGGGCGGCAGCGCGGAAGTCGCGCTGGGCGCAACGGAGATTGCCGCGATTGAAGTAGGCGTACACGAAGTCGGGGTTAAGCTGAATGAGTATGTCGTAATCGCGGACAATCATTTCATGCTCGTAGGAGCGTTTGTTCTCGCGCAGTTGGGCGGAAGGCAGGTCTGTCGCGGCGTTAGCGGCGGCGGCGTTTGATTTTTTTCCCCCGATGCTCAGGGTCATGCCGGAAGAGAAGTCCTCAACGGCGGCGGAGGCTTGGGAAAGGGTATATTCCAATTGCTTGTAACGCACGGCGGCACGGTTGAAATACGCCGGAGCGAAGGAGGGGGCTAAGGCTATCGCCTGATCATAATTCTTAATGGCTTCCTGAAAATCCTGCACCAGCATATAGTCCACCGCACGGGCGAAATGAGCGGTGGCATTGTCCGGATGCTGTTCTATCAGCGACGAATGGCGGTCGATGGAGGCAAAGTGGGTAGCTATCTGCCCTTCGTTGAGAGCAGCTTCCTGATTGGTCAGCAACAGCTTCATCGGCAGCAGCATCCGGTTGTTGAACGCTTCCACCGATTTGTCGTAATAGATGATTTTCTTCACAGGGTCAGGCTTCTCGTAATAGGTCAGGATAAACTGCGGCTCCAAATCGACACGGACATCGCGATCTTGCACGCGCCCGCGTATATCGCTCTGGTATTTGTTCCGGCGTTCCTCGTCCTTGTCGTACACCACCAAACGGTTGAACTTGCCAATGTTCTTGTCCGACTGTTCGCGGGTGTTGTCTTCGGCGGCGGCATCCGTCGGGTCGGAGGTTTTGCCTGCTGCACGGTCTTTCCGCAACTGTTCCTCTTTTTCGTAAGCCAATAAATAGTCCTTGTCGGCACCGGCAGGGTCGTTCACCTTGCGCTTGGCTTCCGCACGGCTGTAATAGGCGGGGAGGAAGTTGGGGTATTCGTTGAGCACGGTGTCGTAATCGTCAATGGCACCCAGATAGTTGCCCGTTTCGTAGCGCAACAGGGCACGGTTGTAGCGTGCAGGGTAGTTGTCGGGGTCTTGCCCGATTACGAGGTCAAAGTCTTCAATGGCACGGTTGTTATCGCCCACCTGAAAGCGCAGCAATCCCCTGTTGAAACGGGCTATCAGGTTGCGGCTGTCCATATTGATTACCTGGTCGTAGTCCGCCATCGCTCCCCGCAAATCATTCATCTGGTAGCGCACCAGTCCACGGTTGATATAGTAACCGTTCTGGCGGGTATCCAGATGGATGGCTTCGTTCAGGTCGCCCAATGCACCCTGCAAATCATTCTGCTGATAGCGGAGAATGGCACGGTTGCCATAGCTTGGCGCATAATAAGGGTCTAAGGAAACCGCTTGGTCGTAGTCGGCAAGAGCCTGCACCGTATCTCCCTTTTCGATGTACATCGCCCCGCGCGTGAGGTAATTCACGGCATGGTGCGGATGCGCTTTTAGCAACTCTTCAAAAGTCTTTTCCGCCCCGCCGTAATCCTTCTTCTGGATATAGGCGACAGCCATATTGACAAGCATCTGCCGGTCTTCGGGGCGGTAACCCAATCCCTTCTCATAATCCCCGATAGCATCGTTATACTTCTCCTGACTCTGTCGCGCAATGCCCCGCGCATAATACGCCTGCACCAAAAAAGGATTTCGCGCAATACACAGCGAACAATCCTCTTCCGCCCCCTGAAAGTCATCCAGATTAATCTTCGCAACCGCCCGATAAAAATAAGGCTCTGCCAGCCAGGGCTTCGAGCGTATCACCTGATTGAAATACTGTATGGAAAGGACATAATCCTCAAAGTACAACGCATTCCTGCCGACAGCCAGCACACGGTCTGTATTAATTTGCGCCGGCAGCGACAAACAACCTGACAGCATAACAAGTAAAAACAGAACCTTCTTCATCTGCATGGTTGCCTTCTTCATACACTGAATTTTTGGACTTATGAATAATCTTACATAACTGATGTTGCGTAAGTTCCCTTGGAACTTAGTACTTAATTATTCGAATCGCCGCTATCCTTCTTGAATAGCCGCTATTCTTTTTTTTGTGACTATATCCAACTTTACAGTTGAAAAA
>LBCX01000497.1 GCA_001657575.1 Bacteroidales bacterium Barb4 | reverse complement strand
AAGAGGCTATCTGAACATACACCGTACCTCCCCAACGATAAGATTGCCCCTCCGATTTCACGAAGTATATCTTCCCGGACTGACCGGTAACCGGCAGCGCGCTGTAGGTTGCTACTTCTATAATCTGGTCTACGGATGCTGCAAGTTGAGAAGACGGCACCTTACCGTCCGAGCCGAGCGTTGCAACGCCTCCATTGGTTCCAAGTGCCGTACTGGGAACTCTTGTAGCTACGTTGTCATCCACGTACCTCTTGTTCGTCGCATGATTATTCGAAGACGGAAAGGTAGAGGGAAGAATGGGGATGGATGTGAACGTCTTTATTCCTACAACCGACTGATTGGTCGTCAGCAGGACTACATCGGTTTTGTTTGCCTTATCTTGCGAAAGTGTAGATATGTTGGTTGTGTTCTGCGATATGGCGGTATTGACCGTTGTTGAACCCGTTGTGATAATATCCGTGCCGGTTATCGATACTTCGTTATTGGTTGCAGACCGACCGTTTACCTTGTAAACAGCCGTGCCCTCTACGGTCGTCAGACGACTGCCAAGAGCACTTACCGATGTGTTGCTCGCCTTATTGTCCTGCAAATCCTCTATTGCCGTCTGTACCCCGTTCACGGTCATTGTACCGCTACCGTCCACCGATACCTTGTAATCCGACGTGGAGCCCTGAACAATACCGGTAGTGCTGTTGGTGGCTACATTGATTGCGTCATTGCCCTGATTGTACCAGCCTTCCGCGCCTAATATAACGTCCGAATACTCCCACAGGTGATTGTCGTACAGGTTACGAACTGCAAGCCCGTTGCGAAGTGACACATTAAAGGATGTTGCGTAAGCGTTAAGTGTGCTCTGTGCGGGCGTTGCTGTTCCAAAATTATTTGCCGGCAAACGCGATACGCTCGCCTTCAATCCTGCAATGTCAGACGTATTCTGCGCTATGTTAATAGCATTTGTCGCCGTCTTTATCGAATCTTCCGTAATCACATCGGTTATTGTCCGACCGTAATCATAATCGATGTTTTCCGACCAGAGGGTAATCGCTCCGTTCACGGGAGTTATACCGTTCACGGACGTGACGGTTGAGCCTGCCACCTCATCCACCTGCGATTGCAGGTCGGAAATTCCTGCGGCGAATGCAAGGCTGTCATCATTGATGACATTGCCAAGACTGTCCATAAGGTTGGAGAAGTAAACGCTATCGGCGGCAATCTTTGAATACACGCTATCGTGTGAAGCT
>LBCX01000169.1 GCA_001657575.1 Bacteroidales bacterium Barb4 | reverse complement strand
GGAGAAGGTACTTTTGACCGTTCTGAAGAGACTAAGAGCTTCGTCTTATCTCCTAAGAGCTTCGTCTCTTCTCCTAAGCGTTTCGTCTCTTCTCCTCGAGGCTTGGGAGAAAAGACTAAGAGCTTAGGAGATAAAACATGGAAAACAAAACCCCTAACAGGGTTTCAAACCCTGTTAGGGGTAAATGTGGGGTTGAAATCTCTTGCCCCTTCGGGGCATCTGCATAGCTATTTTTTCAACTGTAAAGTCAGATATAGTCACCAAAGGTTATTCCGCTATAGGATGAGCCTGAGAACATAGTCATGCCTATTCCGATGACAAACGCAGCAAAAACCATTTTAGCCAAGTCTAAAAAGAACTTGGAATACAGTTCCCTGCGATACTTTCTGATTTCATCTGAATTATTCTGTCCCTGCCGCAAAGAATAAGATTATTTACAAGGGTGTCGGCTTTCAATTAAACTGCTCCCCATATTTCAGTTTGGCATCGGCTACAAACTGCTTGATGCGCTGTTCGTCATTCTTCTTGCAGATAAGCAGGACATTCTCCGATTCGGCAATGATATAATCCTCCATGCCTTGCAGGACGACCAGCCGTCCGGCGTTCTCCAGCGAAATCAGGTTGCCGGAACTTTCATACAGCAGGGCTTTGTTCTTTTTCAGAAAGGCATTGCCCTGCCCGTCCTTATGCTCCGACAGGTCGTAGAGCGAACCCCACGTACCCAAGTCCGCCCAACCGAAGTCCACGCACAGCATATACACATTGTCCGCCTTCTCCATAATCCCGTAGTCAATGGAGATGCTGGAGCAATAAGGGAAATGTTCCTTTATAAAGGCTGCTTCCTTTTTCGTATTATACTTGCCGATGCCCAAGTCAAAACGGGCGGAAATATCAGGAAGATGCTTGGCAAAGGCAGCCAAAACAGTGTTCACATTCCAAAGGAAAAGCCCCGAGTTCCAAAAGAACTCCCCGCTTTCCTGAAACACCTTGGCAAGCTCCAAATTTGGCTTTTCCGTAAACGTCTTTACCTTGACAAACTCACCCATCATGGACTCGCTGCTTTGAATATACCCGTAGCCCGTTTCCGGACGGCTCGGCTTGATGCCCAGCGTCACCAACGCTTTATGCACACGCACAAAGTCCAACCCCTTTTGCACATCCCGCAGAAACTCCTCTTCTTTCCGTATCAAATGGTCGGAAGGAGCCACCACAATATTGGCATTCGGATTGACGGCACGGATATGGTACGCCGCATAAGCAACGCAGGGAGCCGTGTTCCGGCTCGACGGTTCCAGCAGGATTTGCGCACTGTCCAACTCCGGCAGCTGCTCCTTTACCAAGTCCGCATACAGCTCATTGGTCACAATGTAAATGTTTTCAACGGGGATAATCTTCGCAAAGCGGTCGAATGTCATTTGCAACAGCGAGCGTCCCTCGCAAAAGAAATCAAGGAACTGCTTCGGACAACTCTTTTTACTGAAAGGCCAGAAACGGCTTCCGATGCCGCCGCCCATAATCACGCAATAATTATCTTCCATAATAACACTGATTTAATATGTCAGATAACGGGCTTCGGCAAAGATAATTTTATAGGCACGGCAATAAATTATCGGCAGAAACCCTATAACAGGGACGGATGAGCATATTAAACGCAAGGACATATTGCTTTGGCAGAAATGATATTTGCCTACATTTGCGACTTTTAATGAGACATTTCAATAACGTATGCGGAAGGCAATGAAAAAGATACTTCTTTTTATGGTGCTTGTTGTTGGTTTTGGTCAGGCGGCTGAAGCGAAAAGTGCCTTTGTAAAGACAAACGGTAATGATGATGATCCCGGCATTTCCTGGTTTTTCGCTTACAAAACCTTGCAAAAGGCTTTGGATGATACGGAGGTTGATGTTATTCATATAGCAAACGGTACGTTTGACGTTAATTCCCTTGCCGGCAGTCAGAATGGGAGATCCTTTAATGTGACAAGAAGCCTTACCATCATAGGCGGTTATGGGCGCGGTGAAACAGACGGAGAGGCGGATGAAGAAACCGGCGAAAGCGAGGGTACTGTGCTCAGGAGTTACGGTTTCGGGCGGGTTATGGTAATCGCCGGAGAAAACGGTTCCTTTATTAATGTGACCCTTCAAAGCCTGATCCTTACCGGAGGAAATGCCACTGATGACAGACAGACCATAAACGGCATTGATATTAGCGGAAACAGGGGCGGAGGGATTTACATTGTCAATGCCAATGTGACATTAGCAGATGTGACGGTTGCGAATAATGTGGCGGCGGACGGAGCTGTTCATGCGTTTGGCGGTGGAATATGTAATATGAACGGGACACTTGATTTGGACGAAAACACACAAATCAATACTAATTTAGCGACTACGGGCTTTGGCGGCGGTTACGGCGGCGGCGTGTATAACGAAGGGACTCTCTTCGTAAATCAGGCTTCCATTACCCGTAACGTGGCGGTAAACAACCTGACCAATACGTCCGACGGACATGGCGGAGGCATTGAAAACAGGGGTATTCTTGTGATAAACGCCGGTGCCGAAGTATTGGAAAACACGGCTACATTCGGACTGGGAGCGGGTAAGGGAGGAGCTGTCAATAATGCAAAAATACGGGGTACGCATTGCACCATAAGCGGGGGCGTTATTGAAAGGAACTTTGCCGTCAACAACCTGTCTAACAAGAGTACGGGAAAAGGCGGCGGCGTTGCCGGCTTCCTGCCTTCTGAAAATGTAGAGATTTCGGCGGATGCCGTGATACAGGATAATATAGCCTTCAATAGCATCGGCATTGATGAGGACGATAATATCTACATGGAACCGTTGAAATGCTACCACGTCATTCCCTACGGAAGCGATTCCAACACGGGTTTGTCATGGGATGAACCCTTAGTTACGTTTTATGCCGCTTTATCCCTTGCTGCCGACGGCGATACCATTCTCCTTGCCAAAGGCGATTATTTCACAACGGCAGTCGGGGGAACCTATACGATCACAAAATCAATCACAATCATCGGAGATTTTGACTTTGGCGGAGGTTTTCTCTCCACTATGTTTCAGAGCTACGGAGAATCCCGTGTCATGATTATTGTCGGGGAAGAAAATAGTCCTATCACAGTCTCCCTTCGCAACCTGACCCTTTCCGGAGGGAACGCCGATGAAAAAGACCTTCTGATAAACAATGTACTTGTCAAGAAGAACACGGGCGGCGGCATCTACAATGTTTATTCCCACACGACACTGGATAATGTGACCGTTCAGGACAATACGGCGACTGCCGGCATAAGTGATTCTGCCGAAGGCGGCGGAATATATAATGAAAGTACCCTTCTGATGAGCCGGACTTTTGTCAAGAAAAACACAGCGGTACGTAACCCTGCCGGTACAGGTACAGGCACCGGTGGCGGCATAAGCAATCAAGGCATTCTTGAAATGGTCTCCTGTGAGATAACCGAAAACACAGCCACAACGGGGACGGGCGACAGCTTTGGCGGCGGCATAAGCAATCACGGCATTTTTGAAATACGCTCCTGTGAGATAACCGGAAACACTGCCGCAACGGGGACGGGCGACGGCTTTGGCGGCGGCATCAGCAATCACGGCGTTCTAGAAATACTCTCCGGTAAGATAACCAAAAACACTGCCGCAATAGGGACGGGCAACGGCTTTGGCGGCGGCATCAGCAATCATGGCATTCTTAAAGTACTCTCCGGCGAGATAACCCAAAACACAGCCGCAACGGTGACGGGTGACGGCTTCGGCGGCGGCATCAGCAATCACAGTATTCTTGAAATACTCTCCGGCGAGATAACCGGAAACACAGCCACAATAGGGACAGGCAACGGTTTCGGCGGCGGCATAAGCAGCGAAAACGGTACGCTCAACATACTCAGTGCAGTCATTACCGGCAACATCGCCACAACAGGTATAGGTGAAGGCTTTGGCGGCGGCATATATAATACGGGAGAGGAAGGAGATGCCGCACGGATACTTGGCGGTCTCATCACGGAAAATATGGCCATATCCAACTTTTACAACATCCATACGGGAAAAGGCGGCGGTATTTTTGACAGGACTGCTTACTGGGATGTACTTGCCGGCGGAGTTGTAAAGAACAACAGGGGACACATTGTTCCCGAAATCTCCCAAGGAGATGGTGTTTATATGGACAGGCTAAACCGCCACCGTATCATAGGACGTTTCCATGCAAGTGAGGGAATGTATGTGGACGGGAACGTTATTTTTACGGATACGCTTTATGCGTCTGTTGCCGGCTTGACGGTTGCCGATACGTTAATCCTTGACGGGGCGGTATTCATGTTTTACGGTCACCCTGTGTCCGCAGACAATGTGGCAGTCAGAGAGCAAAGCACTATCATTATTCCCGAATGGCAGACCGGTCTTGACTATCCGATTCTGACGGTTCGCGGAGCCGATGCCCCGCTCCTGACGGATAAGATTACCTTAATTATACAGGGACAGCAATATCCTCCCGATGACGCATTGTTGTGGAGACCGGAAAGCGGATTGAACGGACTGTATCTGCAAACGGTAACCGGCATTACTCTAAGTATTGTAACGGCTGAGATCCAGTTGCGTAGAGATTTTAGAGTTTCGGTGTCTATACTTCCGAATAATCCGATATTCTATAATGATATACAATGGAGTATGGATAATCCGGGCATAGTCGAGCTGGTTTCCGGATCCGGCGCAGACTATGTTTTCAGGGCTTTGTCGAAAGGAGAGGTGACCATGTGGGTACATGCCGGCAACATTGGAGCGTATGCCGTCTGCATGGTGAAGGTCACCGACGGCACCGGAAACGAGGACATTGACGCCGGTAGCCGCGAAGCCGTCTGGCAAAACGGTGCGTTGCATCTGTGGAATATGGAAGGATACCGGAGTTCGGTCATCTCCATAGCCGGAAAGGTTGCGGAGTATTTTGATGTGACAGGCACTGACGAATACCGGACGCTCTCCCTCCCTGCCGGTATCTATATATTGACTTCGGTAAGGGAAAGCGAAAAGTTTGTAACCAAGTTTGCAGTACGTTGAAGTATGTCAGAGACGAATGCCCAATTTGACAGTGCCATAGCCCTGTGCCGTGAGTTGTTTGAGAAGAAGTTGAACGACTACGGTCCCTCGTGGCGTATCATGCGCCCGCAATCAGTCACCGACCAGATTTTTATCAAGGCAAACCGCATCCGCAGTCTCGAAATCAAGGGGACGAGCAAAGTGGACGAAGGTATTTACTCCGAATTTACGGCGATAGTCAATTACGGCATAATCGGGCTGATACAGCTCTCGCTGGGCTTTGCGGATACCATTGACATAACCAACGACAAGGCTTTGTCTCTCTACGACACCTTTGCCGCCCAAGCCAAAGAACTCATGTGTGCCAAGAACCACGACTATGATGAAGCATGGCGCAGTATGCGAATCAGCTCATACACCGACCTTATCCTGACGAAAATATACCGCACCAAACAAATCGAAAGTCACGACGGCAAAACCTTGGTGTCCGAAGGAATAGAAGCAAATTATACGGACATGATTAACTATGCGCTGTTCGCGCTTATCAAGATGCAGACTTCGGCAAAGGTAATTTTATAAGAAACCCTTTACAGATTGCGAATCCATCTTTTCCCTGCCGGAGTGCAGGTAAACACGTAAAGTCCGGTCATTATTACCGCTATTGCGGTCATCATAATTAACAGTCCGTCAATTCCTTTCATGGTGTTTATTTTTAATAATGTTGTATGCTGCTAAAGCAGAAATTAGCGTTGTGAATAATCCGATAGCTATCAGACAAAGGATTTTCCATAATTCTGCAGTACTGAAAAAGAGGGAAAGAATGTTTCCGAGTACCAAAGTGGCAAAAATAAGTTTTGCAATGTCCAGAAAGAACCTTGCAAACATTTCTTTTATTTCCTTTTGAGCCGTTCCTTGCGGCTGTTCTTGATTTTCCATAGGGTGGTTCCGTCTTCGTTTATAGCGGCGGCAAATGTAGGGATATTTTCAAAAAGCCCTTCAACGCCTCACTGAAATCGTTTAACTGATGTTACGCAGATGCCCTGAAAGGGCAATGGATTTCAGCCCGACGTAAAGCGTAGCGGCACGTCGGGTTACGGAAAGAACGCCCTAATGAAATCCTGAAAGGATGAAAGAATATATCGTTCTTTCAGAACTCTCTTGCCGCTGCCATTCCGTAAACCCCACATTCCGCTGACCCCACATTCCGCTGCGCTCCATGTGGGGCTGAAATCTCTTGCCCTTTCAGGGCATCTGCGCCGTAGCGCATAAAAAAAAGGCATCGTAGCAGTAGGGGCATCCCTTGTGGATGCCCCAAAGGGGCAAAAGATTTCAGCCCTACATGGAGCGTAGCGGAATGTGGGGTTTAGGGATGATGCCGACAAGGGAGTTCTGAAAGAACGATATATTCGGGCGTTCTTTCAGAACTCCATTGGGTCTCCCTTTCCGTAACCCCACATTCCGCTGCGCTCCATGTGGGGCTGAAATCGGGTGTCCTTGCAGGACTCCCTGTTGCCCCTTCCGTAAATCCCTGACAGGGTTTCAAACCCTGTCAGGGGTAAGACAGGGGTAAGATTTTTTATTCTTTAGAGACGAAGCGCTTGTTTTTAGAGACGAAGCCTTAGTCCTTAGAGACGAAGCCTTAGTCCTTATCGACGAAGCTCTATTCCTTA
>LBCX01000496.1 GCA_001657575.1 Bacteroidales bacterium Barb4 | reverse complement strand
GGGAGGAAGCACCGTCTGCGGATAAGGGAAAGCGGGACACAACGTGTCCCGCGCTTGATAGACCCTGCCGTACAGCGCACGGATTACGGTCTTCACTGAATGGGAGCAAAAGTATGGATTAATCTGTATCAGAGATACTTTTAACAAATTTTATTTGGAGGCAATCATAGTATCTGAAAGGATGACCGAATAATTTATGTAATACACTGTTAGTCATCATTTGTAGTTTATATCGTTCTTTCAGAACTTTATCGGTATGTATTTATCCAAACCCGACGTGCCGCTTCGCTTTACATCGGGCTGAAATCCGGCATTCCTTCGGAATTAGCGCAGCATTATTTGTTATAAATTAATTTCAAAGCCGAATGAATAACTTTTAGATGCCGGATAAGCACCAAAATCTACACCTTGAAGCAAGCCGCTCTGTTCATTGCTGCCGTTACGCGATGCCTCAGGGTCATAACCGGAGTATTTGGTAATGGTAAACAGGTTTTGAGCAGAGAAAAACAGGCGCACGCTTGATTTTGTTTTAGTAATCTTCTGCAACGGTACGGTATATCCAAGCGTAAGGCTTCTCAACTTTATATACGAAGCATCTTCAATGTAGCGGCTGTCCATGTAAAAGTTGCTGGCACTGATGGTACGCGGCACCGTATTAGACGGATGCTCAGGTGTCCAGCGGTCTTTTATGTTAGCCGGTGCATTATACACAAGTGTGGTAAGCTCGGCTTTGTTTGCCGCCGCATTATACAGTTCATTCCCGTAACTCCCCTGAAGGAAGACAGACAAATCCCAGTTTTTCAAGGCGACCGTATTGTTAAATCCGAATATAAAATCGGGCTGTGTACTACCCAATACGACCTTGTCGCCGTTATCTACTTTCCCGTCAACGGCACCTTCTTTTTCCTTATATTTTGGATCTCCCTCATGCACTGCTCCGTTGGCATAACTGCCGAAGCCGGGCACAGGTATTTTAGTTAAATCTTCGCCCTTTTGCACAATACCGTCAAACACCCATCCGTAGAAAGTGCCCAGCGGTTCGCCTTCCTTTACAATAAGCGGATTAATGGTAAGCAACGACCCGTTATCCGAAAACTCGGGGAAAAAAAAAGGAGCACTGCCCAAGTCAAGTACCTTATTCCGGTTCAGCGACCAGTTAAATGTACTTGTCCATTCCACTCCCCGCGCCCTCTCTGCCGCCGCACTGAAAGCCGCCGCCGCAAGGCACGGACTGGCGGGCGACAGCTTCCC
>LBCX01000495.1 GCA_001657575.1 Bacteroidales bacterium Barb4 | reverse complement strand
TTGTTGTTTTTAATTTGTCTGCGATTGGCTTTTTCTATCTTTTTCAGTTCGTCCGTAAATATTTCTATGCCGTCAACACTGAAAAACTCCGGGGAAAGCGGGTTTATTACCTCGTCTGATGCGGCTATGACGGCGCGTTCCAGCTGGGAGAATGACGGGGAGCAATCGAGGACGGCATACTCAAAGCCGAGGGTCTCTATGTCGTTTATCAGAAACTCGAAGGCCCTCGGGCTTTGGAGCAGTTCGGTTTCCGACCATTTTTTCAGGCTGCCGCCTATGGCGATTACGGGAAGTATGAAGAAGTTTTCCGCCAGCGCTTGGATTACTTTTTCGGCTTCGACTTGTCCTGACAGGACATCGGCTATGTCGTAGTTGAGTTCTTCACGGCAGAACCAGCTGCTTGAGTTTCCCTGCGGATCGCAGTCTATGAGTATCGTTTTGTGTCCGTTTTTTGCTATGATGTCGGCGATGTTGCCGGAAATTGAGGTCTTGCCTACTCCGCCTTTTTGTATGTGGAAACAGATTTTTTTCATATCGTCTGATTATATATGATATGTTCGGGAATGTATACCGCTATTGTGCCTCTTATGCACCTCTTTTGTGGGTGCATAAGCACTCCGCTGTACCTCCCGAAGCTGTCTTTTGGAGGTGCGTTGCGGGTCTCTTGTGCCTCCTGTAGATTTATGCTGCCGGTAACATATCTACTAAAGTCCCTGTTTCGGTGGTGGACTTTGGTAGACCTTTCGCCACTGGTTATATATCAAGCATATATAAAAGTAATGGCATAAATGTTGCGACCTTTTCTTATTTGAGCTACCGAGGACGAGGAATCTGCTTGACATTTTATTGCTCTATAGCTATATAAGTACATAGCTAGTAATTATGAAAAAGGAGGAATTGATGGGTTATATTACCCCTGATACGGTGCTGTCTCCAAAGGCGTTAATCAGTGATTTATCCGTCGTTTACGATGGGGGAATTGAAGAGTGGTCTTTGGCAGAAATGAAGTGGGGCAGTGAAGAAGTGTTGGGTATACGCTGGAATGGGAGTTCTGATTCCCCTATAGGTAACCCGCAATCAAGAGGAATTGCTACTTGGTTTATTTTGCCGTCAGCTCTAAATGAGGCTATTTTGGTAAAGGTAAATGAAATTAAAGAGAGTGCGTAGGAAAGCAAGCGGCACTTTGACTATTAGGAGAAGGAGAATATTATGCCAGCAGGAAATAGTGTTAGACCAATAAAATGGGGGAATGT
>LBCX01000020.1 GCA_001657575.1 Bacteroidales bacterium Barb4 | reverse complement strand
CGATGCGGCAACGATCAGCTTCCCGAAGCTCTCGGCGGCATCCTACTATCTGGTGACGCTGTACGAAAGGCTGGGGGTGAACTACACGCTGGTGGTCGTCCTGAAAGTGAATCCGGACGGGAGCATAGCCGCCATCCTGCGCTCCACAGCCGGCGAGGTTCAGCTGAGGCTTGGCGAGCTGAAACCGTCCACGCGGTATGAGGCGGACATCGAGGCGGTAAGCGAAAAGAGCGGCAGAGCGGAAGTGGTAAGCACGTTCCAGGCGTCCTTCCAGACGCAAAGCCGGACGGGGACAGTCGCCGACGTTGCGGCAGAAGCGAATGCCTACTATGCCAACGGTCTGCTGCATCTGGAAAATCTGGAGGGGTACACGGTGGCGCTGCTCTCTCCAGGCGGACAGGTGCGGCAGTTCTTCAAGCCGGCGGGGAGCCGCGAGCTGCGGTACGTGTTTCTGCCGGCAGGGATGTATATCCTGACGGCGACGGGGGGGGACGACAGGCGGCAGGTGTTCAAGGTTGTGATTCACTGAATTGATTGGTTCTGATTGTTTAACCCCTGACAGGTTTGTTTACCCCTAACAGGGTTTCAAACCCTGTCAGGGGTTTTTTATTTCAGCGGGATATACACAGGGCATCCTGAAAGGACGGCATTGCCGCTGCCATTCCGCAAACCCCACATTCCGCTGTGCGAAATGATGCCGCCTGTGTAGAGACGCAATGCATTGCGTCTCTACCGTGTTACGGAATGGGCGACACGGTGGCGTCCTTGCAGGACTCCCTTGCCGCTACCATTCCGTGAACCCCACATTCCGCTGCGCTCCATGTGGGGCTGAAATCCCGTATCCTTTCAGGATACCCTGTTAGGGGTTAGAAATGATACTGCACAAAAAAGGCGGCTGTTATGCCGCCTTTGATTTTACATCTGCAATAAGTCGCAATACATCTGCCTCGTTTCGCTTTTCCTGTCTCTGCCTGACATAAATTCAAATCCGTTTTTCCGGTAGAAAGGAATGGACTCCTTAAACGCATCGACCGTAATAAACCGACAACCTGAACTGCTTCCTTCCGAAACAAAAAGCGTTTTCGTGTGATTTATTATGTGCGAACCTATTCCGCTCCCTGCATATTCTTTACCGACACCGAGCCTTCCTATTTTGACTGCAGGGAAACTTTCATACTCTTTATCCTTTATCTCATGTCCCAGCCTTGAAGCTATTCTTTTAATGAAACTTTCACGGTTTCCGTTCATGTCCGAAACGCTTATCTTATCGTTCAAATAACTCCAATAGGCAACCGTTCTCCCTTCTCCAATGATAAGATATGTAACGGCAATACGTTCTTTCAGGTGTGTTTTGGCGTCATTAAACAGGAAACCGTTCAATTCGGTATTTCCGCAATCGAACGGTAACATTTGTGTGTCTGCAACAACTTTTATTGTTTCAAAGCCGTTCATCACCATTTGAAGTTTGAAATGCTTTTAATGTATTCAAACGATTCATTCATCTTCTTCCTCTCTTCATCGGAGATTTTCTTTACGTTCTTCATTCTCTCCCTGAAAAGGGCTGCGTCTTTTCCCCTCAATACAGGGGTTTCTGCGATAGGTCGTGCCATGATTCTTGTTTTTTTATAGGAATTAGTTATTCATTTTATTTATCGCGGCAAAGATAAAGCAAATAGTTACAGGAAAAAACCGCCGGCTGTTTTTTCATGTTTCAGTATCCTGAAAGGATACCCGATTTCAGCCCCACATGCAGCGCAGCGGAATGTGGGGTTTAGGGAATGGGCGACACAAGTGAGTTCTGAAAGAACGATATATTCTGTCATCCTTTCAGAACATTCAAACAACTTTTTGCCTAAATCTACGTTTGGTTGCCTAAGCCTCCGTTTGGCTGTTGGTAAATGAGGTATTAAGTGAACGTATAAATATATGAAGAGAAACTATAGTATTGCCGGCGTGCTGCTTTTTGCCGTCATCGGCTCCTTTTCCGCATGGGCAGAGGGCGGGCGTTTTGCGCCGCAGTCGGTATTGGCTGAGGGGAAATGGGTGAAGATTGAGGTGAAGGAGACGGGGATATACAAGCTGTCTTACAAGGATATTCAGGATATGGGGTTTGCCCGTCCGGAACAGGTGTCGCTTCACGGATACGGCGGCTGGCCGCTGGAGGAGAATTTGAGCGGGTATATAGACGACCTTCCCGCCGTGCCGGTATGGCGCGGTGCCGATTATCTGCTGTTCTACGGCAGGGGAGTGGTGAAATGGGCGTATGATGACGGGGAAAAGCTCTTTACCCATACGAACAATCCGTATTCAACGGCGGGGCATTATTTCCTGACGGATGCCCTTGCTCCCCGCGAGATGGAGACGGCAGAGTCTTTCGGCGGCAATGCCTCGCTGCAGGTCAGGGATTACGATGATTATATGGTTCACGAGAAGGAATTGGCGGCGGCGAGCGAATCGGGAAGGGAGCTTTTCGGGGAGTATGTGGAAGGCAGCACGCCGTTGAACATTTCGTTCTCCGTTCCGGGCATTTTGAATGAGACGGGAAAGGTCACGTTGCGTTTTATCTCGCGACCTATGGGCAGTTCGGGGGCAGTATCGCTCGGCATCGGGCAGGAAACGCTTATCGACAAGGGGGTATTGTACACCGTATCCGACATTGACACCAAAGCCGTATCCTTTCAGAAAACAGCCGATTGGACAGGGGATAAGACGGAGAATGTAAGCGTGAGGCTGTCCTACGTGGCAAAGTCGGCGACCAACTCACGGCTGGATTATGTCCGCCTGCAAATGAAGCGCAGCCTCAAGCCTTACGGGGCGTTTACTTTCTTCCGCAGTCTGGCTTCTGTTGGCAATGCGTCCCGTTTTACAATACGGGAGGCTACGGCGAATACGATGGTGCTGGACGTAACGGACGGCGGCAATCCCAAGCGGATGCCGGCAACGTTGAGCGGGTCGGAACTGTCGTTTACCGTTCCCGCCGGCGCGTTGCGCGAGTTTGTCATTGTGCAAACGGACAAGTCGTTTAGCGTTCCCGCCAAAGCGGGGGATGTGCCCAATCAAAACCTGCACGCCTTGGGGCAGACGGATATGATTGTTATTGTTCCCCCTTCCGCTCCTTTGAAGGTGCAGGCGGAACGGCTGGCAGCGGTGCATCGCGAGCGCGACAACCTGACCGTTGAGGTCGTTGAACCGCAAACCATCTACAACGAGTTTTCCGGCGGTACGCCCGATGCAACGGCTTACCGTCTTTTCCTGAAAATGTTTTACGACCGCAGTACTTCCGAGGCGGACAAGCCGAAGTATCTCCTGCTTTTCGGCGACGGTGTATTTGACAATCGTGCGTTGTCCGGCGAATTGCCCGCGCTTTATCCGAACGGGGCGGTCTATCAGCGGATGTTGCTTTCCTATCAGTCGGAAGAATCCATTGGTCCCGGTTCGTATGTAACCGATGACTATTTCGGCTTTCTGAATGATGACAACCATGCGCCCGATGCCAACAGCGGTTCCTACAAGCCCATTGCCCAGTGGAAACTTGACATCGGCGTAGGTCGCCTGCCGGTGCGCACCGGTGCACAAGCCGCTCAGGTGGTGGACAAGTTGATCGGATATATGGACAACAAGCTGCCCGGCAGCTGGAAAAACAACGTATGCTTCGTTGCCGACGACGGAAACAACAGCGACGGCTACACCATTATTCACGCTAACCAAGCCAATCAGCTGGCAGACTATCTGGAAGATAACCATCCCGAATTTCTTGTTAACAAGGTATTCTTCGATGCCTTTAAGAAGGACTTCTCCTCTACACAAAATCCCCACCCTGACGTTAGGAACAGGATACAGAAACTGCTGAAAAGCGGCTTGCTGCTTATCAACTACTCAGGGCATGGCGGTTCCATCGCATGGAGTGACGAAAAGGTATTGACAACCACCGACATTGCCCAATTCAACTACCCCTGCCTGCCCTTGTGGATAACGGCTACCTGCGACTTCTCCCCTTTTGATGCTACGGAAACCTCCGCCGGCGAAATGATTATGCTGAACAAGAGCGGCGGCGTTGCCTTATATACCACCACCCGCCTGGTCTATCGCACACCCAATTTCATCATCAACAATCAGCTGGTGCGCCACCTCTTCGACCGCAAGGACGGGCGCAGGCTCACTTTCGGCGAGGTAATGAAGAACACGAAAAACAGCGATGAACTGTACGGCGACAATAACAAGCTCAACTTCCTCCTTATCGGCGACCCTGCCATGAAGCTGGCTTACCCCGAATACAGCGTACAGCTGACTGCCGTTAACGGCGAGCCTCTGCCCGCAGAACCTTTCACCCTGAAAGCCTTGGAAAAAGTCACCTTGGAAGGCGAGGTACTGACTCCGGACGGCAACCGCGCCGCAGACTTCAACGGATCCCTGAAACCGACCGTGTTGGACAGTAAAACCACCCTCAAAACATTGAACAACAACCAGACCGACACCTTTCTGGTTTATACCGACTATCCCAACACCCTCTTTGCCGGAAACGATGCCGTGACAAACGGCACTTTCCGCTTCTCCTTCATCGTTCCCAAAGACATTTCTTATTCCAACGATGACTTCGGAAAGATAAACTTCTACGCCTCCGACGAACAGTCCGGCGCGGAAGCCCAGGGTGCCTACCTCAACTTCAAGGTGAGAGGCACGGCAGGCAATGCGGAAGAAGACACCGAAGGGCCCGAAATACGCGCCCTCTACCTGAACGATACCACTTTCACAGCCGACAGCCGCGTAAACACCGCCCCTCTCTTTGTTGCCGCCCTTTGGGATAAAAGCGGTGTAAACATCAGCGGCAGCAGCATCGGTCACGACATGATGCTCATCATCGACGGCAATCCCGCCCTGAGCTACGTGCTGAACGACTACTATCAAACCGTGCCCGACGGCGACGGCACAGGCTATGCCGCTTTCCCTCTGCCCGCTCTGTCCGCCGGCAGGCACTTCGCAGAGTTTATCGCTTGGGACGTTTACAACAATTCCACCCGTGCTTCCTTCGCCTTTGAAGCGGTGGACGGACTGAAGCCCGTCCTTTTCGACCTCAAAGCAACGCCAAATCCGGCACGTGAGCAGGCGGTGTTCTACTTCTCGCACAACCGCCCCGAAGCCAACATGACCGTACAAATCACCGTCTTCGACATGAGTGGTCGCCAGCTGTGGCAGCACGAGGAACGAGGCTCTTCCGATGCTTTCAAATACTATACCGTCACGTGGGACTTGACAAACAGCAGCGGCTCACGCCTTCGTCCCGGACTCTATTTCTATCGGGCATCCGTCACGACAGACCGCTCCAAAGAGGCTTCCAAAGCGAATAAATTAATCATCCTCGCACAATAAAAGCCCCGCCTGTCGGTTTATACAAGGCGCACGGGAATGTGCGTAAATCAGTAACTGATGCCCCGAAGGGGCAAGAGATTTCAGCCCCACATGGAGCGAAGCGGAATGTGGGGTTTTAAGACAAATGCCTATCAATAAAGTTCTGAAAGAACGATACAAGCAATAGTTTACAATGCAATATATCTTTATCCGGTCGTCCTTTCAGGACTTTTCTGACGGTATCTCCTTAAACCCCACATTCCGCTTCGCTCCATGTGGGGCTGAAATCCTCCGTCCCTTCGGGACTTCTGCGTAACACAATCAGTAACTAATAAAATGAATATGAACGTATTTCGATACAAACGGTTGTACTTGACAGCTCTTGTTCTCCTTTCCGCCTCTGTCGCCGTGCAGGCGCAGGATGAAAAAACCACCTTTGCCCCCATAAATATGGCAATCCCTTCGCTGACCATTGCGCCGGACGCACGCGGCGGGGCTATGGGCGACAACGGTATCTCAACCTCTCCGGACGTAAACTCCCAGTTCTGGAATCCCTCCAAGAACGCTTTCCAATTCAGCCGGGCGGGTGTGTCCCTTTCCTATACGCCTTGGTTGCGCAAGCTGGTCAATGATGTGGCGTTAGCCTATCTTGCCGGTTACTATAAATTGGGCGAAGGCGACTTGCAAGCCATCGGCGGCTCTCTCCGCTACTTCTCGCTGGGCGAAGTGACCGACACACGCAATTCAACCGACATACCCCAGCGCCTCTACCCGTATGAAATGGCGGTAGACCTCAACTACAGCCGCAAACTGTCCGAAAGCTATGCGATGGGCGTTGCCCTGCGTTTTATCCGCTCGGACATGGGGGCGCAGAACACTGACGAAATGATGCCTGACAATGCCTTTGCCGCCGATGTGTCGGGCTACGGTGAAAAGTATATCATCACGGGCAGCAGCGAAAGTCTCTGGAGCTACGGCTTCAACATCTCCAACATCGGTACCAAAATATCCTACGACGGAGGAATGAAGAACCAGTTCCTGCCGGCTAAATTGCAGATAGGCACCGGTCTTCTTTACCCGCTTGACGATTACAACCGCATTGGCTTCTACCTTGATTTGTCCAAATACTTGGTGCCGAGCGAACCCTTGCGGGAATTTTACCCCAACGATGAAGAAGGCTTCCTCGCTGCCGCTACCGACTACAACAATATGGGGGCTATCAACGGTATCTTCAAATCCTTTACCGACTCCCCCGGCGGAGCCTCCGGCGAATTGAAAGAAATCATGGCTTCTGTTGGTGTAGAATACAGCTACAACGACCGCTTCTTCCTGCGCGGCGGTTACTACTACGAAAACGCGAACCTTGGCAACCGAAAATACTTCTCTGCCGGTGCCGGTTTCCGCATGAACGTCTTCCAGCTGGATGCCGCCTACCTCATAAGCACCGTGCCCAGCAACCCCTTGGATCAGACCCTCCGCCTCTCCCTCTCTTTCGATATGGACGGATTGAAAAACCTTTTTCGGTAAATAACACCCGATGAAAATCCGTGTCGGCTTCGGCTACGATGTACACAGGCTTGTCCCCGACCGCGAACTGTGGTTGGGGGGCATACGCCTCGAACATACTGCCGGATTGTCCGGTCACAGCGATGCCGATGTACTGATACACGCCATCTGCGATGCCCTGCTGGGAGCCGCCAACCTGCGCGACATCGGCTTCCACTTCCCCGACACTTCCGCCGACTATAAAGACATTGACAGCAAAATACTGCTTCGCCACACCATGATGCTCGTCCGCCAAGCCGGCTACGAATTAGGCAACATTGATGCTACCGTCGCCGCCGAACAACCCAAACTCAGTCCCTTTATCCCCGCTATGAAACAATCCCTCGCCGCCGCCCTCTCCGTCCCCGAAGCCGACATATCCATCAAAGCCACCACCACCGAGAAGCTGGGCTTCACCGGTCGGCAGGAAGGGATAGCTGCCTACGCAACGGTACTGATCGGTTAAAATCTTACCTCTTATTTATCATCGTAATGCCCGTAAACGGCTATACCTTAACGGTTTTATCGTCTATCATTACGCAAATGCCCTGAAAGGGCAGGAGATTTCAGCCCAACGTAGAGCGAAGCGGCACGTTGGGTTTAGATAAATACGTATCAATAAAGTCCTGACAGGACGATACAAATTACAAACGATGGTTTGCAATGCAATCTATAGTCGGTTGTCCTTTTAACCCCACATTCCGCTTCGCTGCATGTGGGGCTGAAATCCCCTGCCCCTTCGGGGCATCTGCGTAACATCGCTGCTTAGCTACTCTGACTGCTAACTACTTTCTTCTTCTCCCTCTGTCCGTTGAAATAAAGGAATACATTGCAGGCACGATGAAAAGCGTAAGGAACGTGGAAACGATCATCCCTCCTACAACTGCCGTCCCCATCGCAATGCGCCCTTGTGCACCTTCGCCGCCAGCAAATACCAAAGGGAGCAAGCCAAGTATGGTGGATACGCTGGTCATCAGGATAGGTCGCAGGCGTTGGGCGGAAGCGGTGCGGACGGCTTCTTGCAGGGCGATGCCCGCTTCCTGCCGCTGGTTGGCAAACTCAACGATGAGGATGCCGTTTTTCGCGACAAGCCCTATCAGCATGATAATGCCTATCTGACTGAATATGTTCATGGTGATGCCGGAGAAGCTCATGAATATCAAAGCTCCCGCAATGGCTAAGGGGACGGTGAACATGACAACCAGCGGGTCTTTGAAGCTCTCAAACTGTGCCGCCAACACAAGGTAAATCATGATCAGGGCAAGCACGAGGGCAAACATCAGACTGTCGGAGCTTTCGCGGAACTCTTTCGACTCGCCGGAAAGGGCGGTGCGGAAGCTGTCGTCCAATACCTCGTCGGCGATGCGATCCATCTCGTTCAAGCCGTCGCCAATGGTGTAGCCCTTGTTCAGTCCGGTGGAGACGGTGGAGGACACGAAGCGGTTGTAGCGGTAGAGCTGGGGCGGGGCAACGTCTTCACGGAGCGTCACCAGATTGTCCAACTGTATCATGGAACTGCCATTGCTGCGGACGTAGATGGATTTCAAATTGACGGGCGTGTTCCGCTGCTGGCGGTTGATTTCGCCGAGTATCTGGTATTGTTTCCCGTTCATATAATAATAGCCCATGCGCTGACCGCTGAGGGCGTATTGCAGGGTTTGGGCGATGTTGCGGGTGCTCACGCCGAGCAGGGTGGCTTTGTCGCGGTTGATTTCGACGCGGGTTTCAGGCTTGGTGAACTTCAAGTTGGCATCAGCCATTTGGAAGACGGGGCTTTCGTTTACTTTCACCATAAAGGCGGGCAGGAACTCCCGCAGCTTATCCAGACCGGTGGTTTGAAGCACGTATTGGACGGGCATACTTGCCCGCTGTCCGCCGAAGGTGGATTGCTGCTGTACGAAAGCGCGGGCTTTAGTCTCCTTGCGGACTGCCGCCGACAGAGCTTCGGCTATTTCCATCTGGGAACGTTCCCGATTTCGGATGTCGGGCAAAACGAGGCTGAGGAAACCGTCACTGCTTGAAGTACGTACCACTGAGGACACCTGTTCGGGGACGATGGAGTCGGCAAGTTGTTCGATTTGGCTGGCGTAATCGCGGATAAACTCAAACGTTGTCCCTTCCGGCCCGCGCATATTGACTCTGATGCTCGAACGGTCTTCCAAAGGGGAAAGTTCCGCCGGTATCTTATTCCAGAAATAGAAGATGGCACCGAACAGGAGGACAACAACAGGAACGGCCTGCCATTTCCGAAGCAGGAAAGCGTTCAGCGTGCGGGCATAGAGGCGGTTCATTCCCTCGAAGAAAGGGTCGGTTTTGACATACAGCCAATTTTTCTTTTCCCGTTGCTTGAGCAGTTTGGTTGCCAGCATTGGCGTGAATGTCAGTGCCACGAAAGCGGAGATGCCGACAGAGCCGGCTATGACAATGCTGAACTCCTTGAATAGCCGCCCCGTCATCCCTTCCATAAAGACAATGGGGAGAAAGACGGAAATCAGCGTGACCGTAGTCGATATAACGGCAAAGAATATCTCGTTTGCCCCTTGAATGCCGGCTTGCTTGGGATTCATGCCTTCCTCGATACGGACATAGATATTCTCGGTCACCACTATCGCATCGTCCACCACCAAGCCTACGGACAGCACGACAGCCAGCATCGTCAGCACATTGATGGAGAAGCCGGCAACGTACATCACAAAGAACGCCCCGACCAGCGAAACGGGTATCACCATGACCGGCACAAGCGTCACCCGCCAATCGCGCAGAAAGAGGAAGATAATCAGCACCACGAGCAGAAAGGCAATGTAAATCGTCTCCTCTACTTCGTTGATGGAAGCGCGGATAAAGCGGGTGTTGTCATAGACCATTTCAATGCTCACATCTTCGGGCAGGTCGTGCTTCAACTGCTCGATGCGCTTGTAAGCCTCGTCGGCAATCTCAATCTGATTGGCTCCCGGCTGGGGAATGATGACACTCATAACCATCGGCTCGCCGTTCCGTCGGAGCAGGCTGCGCAAGTCTTCGGGGGCAAGTTCCGCCCGTCCCACGTCTTGGAAGCGGACAATGTTGGACTCGTTCTCCCGTATGATAAGGTCGTTAAACTCGTTCGCCGTGTGCATCAGTCCCAGCGTGCGGATGGACAAGTCCACCGTGTTCCCCTCAATGCTGCCGGAGGGAAGCTCCACGTTCTCGGCTTCCACAGCGTTTCGGACATCCAAAGGCGTAACGCCATAGCCCGCCATCTTGATGGGGTCAAGCCAGAGGCGCATGGAATAGCGTTTCTGCCCCCAAAGGTCAACACCGCTTACGTTCTGTATCGTTTGCAGGCGTTCCTTGACGGTCAGTTCGGCTATCTCGCTCAGTTCCATCAGTGAACGCTGATTGCTGCTCACCCCGATTTGCATGATGGGCGTAGCGTCGGCATCGGCTTTTGCCACCGTCGGCGGGTCGCAGTCGCGCGGCAGGAAACGCTGGGAGCGGGCAACCTTGTCACGCACGTCATTCGCCGCCGTCTCCAAGTCCACCGACAGTTCAAACTCCACCGTGATGCGGCTGTTGCCCTGACTGCTGACGCTGCTAAGCGAGCGGATGCCGGGGATACCGTTGATGTTCTGTTCCAGCGGCTCGGTAATTTGGTTCATGATAACGTCCGCATTGGCTCCCGGGTAGGTGGTCTGCACGGAGATAACCGGCTGATCAACGCTTGGGAACTCACGCACACCCAGCGAACGGTAGCCTATCATCCCGAACAGGAGGATGACGAGCACCAGCACGGTGGAGAGCACGGGACGGCTTATGCTTGTTTCAGAGATATTTGCCATGATGCGCTTGCGTTAATTCAGGTTATCAATGGATACTTTCATGCCGGTGCGCAACTGCATGACGCCGGTTGTGATAACCGTGTCGCCCGGATGCAAGCCTTCCAGAGCCTGCACATGGCTTTCCGAGCGTATGCCCGTGATGATTTCAGCAGGCATGGCGATACCGCCTTTATAAAGGAAGACGGTGTTTTTGCCCATTTCGGGGATGATGGATTCGCTGGGTACCGCCAATGCCCCCTCTATTTCCCGCTTGGTAATTTCAATGGAAAGGAAGCGACCCGGCTGAATCTCTTCCCGCTCGTTCGGATAGCGTGCACGGGCTTTCAGGCTGTGAGTGACGGGGTCTAACTTGCTTTCCACCGCATAGACCTGCGCCTTGTAATCGTGCAGCATACCGCTGGGGTCATCAAGGCTGAAAATGATATTCGTACCGTTCCGCACATCGGGAACATACCTTTCGGGGACGGAAAACTCTATCTTCAGCGGAGTGATTTTGGTTAGCCGGACGATCATCGTGGCAGGCGTGGCGTAAGCCCCCTCGCTGACGGAACGCAAGCCGATGATACCGTCGAAAGGTGCGCGAAGTTCCGTCTGCGTGATGTGGGATTTCACCAGCTCAATGTCCGCCATCAGCTTTTCATATTCGGTGGTAACCTGCTCGTAAGCCTCCTGACTGACGGCATCCTTTTCGAGCAGAGCGTGCTGGCGGTACACACGGTCGCGTGCCAGCGGGAGACCGGCTTCAAGGTTTTTGAGCTGTGCCTGCAAGGGCTTGTCGTTGATTTTGGCAAGCAGGTCACCCTCTTTCACGTGGGTGCCTTCCGTGAAATAGATAGCGATGATTTTGCCGGAAGATTCAAAGGAAAGGTCAACTTCTTCATCGGGAATGGTGCTTCCGATGCGGAGCGTTTTGTCGGTCAGTGTCTGCGGCTTCAGTATCTCGGCGTTGATATTCAGCGGTTGGTTGCGCGGGGAAACGGCGGCGGGAACAGGGGCGGCAGTCTCTTCTCCGGCATCAGTGAATTTGTCTTTCAGCTTGGGATAGGCAACCATGCCGGCGATCAGCAGGGCTATGATAGCTATTACCGCCCATTTTGCTTTTTGTGTCATCTTGTTTCTGCTATTTCAATAGAATATATAATCATCAAAATATATAATCATCTGTATGATGTGGGTATCCTGAAAGGATACCGGATTTCAGCCCCACATGCAGCGCAGCGGAATGTGGGGTTTACGGAAAGGACGATACAAATACAAACCATATTTATAATGCAACATATATCTACTATCTACATGTAATATTCGGTCGTTCTTTCAGAACCCCCTTGTCGGTACTACTCTTTAGCCCCACATTCTGCATTATATAAATATACCGCGCAGCAATAAAGGGAGCAAAGATATTATTTTCATGCGGCTACCCTATAGCCAAAATAACAACTGAGGTATTGAATTATGAATTCACTTTGTTTGCCGTGTGATTAACAAATACAAACGTTGCATGCGTACTATAAGTTTATAGGATGCATTTACAAATTTGCTATGGATACGTATCTTTGCCAAAATAATATGAAGGAATGAAGAATGGAGAATTTTCGTTGAGCAGACGGCTGGCGGGTTTCAAGTATGCTTTTCAGGGCATCAGGCGGTTGTTTGTACGGGAGGCGAATGCACGCATTCATGCTGTTGCGGCAGGGTGTGTCTTTACAGCGGGGCTTTGGTTTGATATTTCGGTGCTGGAATGGCTGGCTATTGTGATTGTAATTGGTGCTGTCTTTGCGGCGGAGGGGTTTAACTCTGCCATCGAGGCATTGGGTGATGCTGTTTCGAGCGATTATAACATTCAGGTTAAACATGCCAAGGATTTGGCGGCAGGGGCGGTTCTTCTGACGGCTATAGCTGCTGCTGCTGTCGGATTAATTATCTTTGCGCCGAAGATTTTTGGCAGTTGATGCCACGCAAATTCCATTTGACTACTGTAACTGCTTGACTGCTTAGACTGCTATAAAAATGAATGACTATATTTTTTCCCTGCTTTTTAAGGTGCGGGATTATGAATGTGATTTGCAGGGGGTGGTGAACAATGCCAACTATCAGCATTATATGGAGCATACGCGCCATGAGTTTTTAGAGTCGCTGGGCGAAAACTTTGGGGTCATGCACAATAAGGGGGTGGATGCTTTTATCTCGCGGGCAGACATTCAATATAAACTGTCGCTCCACAGCGGAGACAGTTTTCTCTCCTGCCTGAACATCCATAAAGAAGGGGCAAAGCTGATATTCGACCACTTTATTTACAGGGAATCCGACAAGGCTTTGGCGGCTAAGGGGAGGATAGAATGTGTTATTGTGGAAAACGGGAGGCTGACACGAGGGGACTATTTTGACAGGCTGCTGCACCCTGTCAGGGAGTAACATATACCTCTTTTGTTTGCAGTGCAATCGTATCCCAATCGTAAAGGCTTAAATCGTATTCCTTTTCGGTGCAGCCATTGTTTAATTGACCCGCTATTTTGTGTACCAAGTCATTCAGGTCGTTCAGCTCAAAATAGCTGTCGGCATCAAGGTTTACGGCTAAGTTTGCAGGGATGTTGCTTGCCACGATTTTGCGCTTGTAACTCATGGCTTCGAGCATGGTTATGGGCAGACCTTCGTGGGACGAAGGGAGGACGAACAGGGCGGCGTTGCCGTACAATTCGCTTAATGCTTCGCCTTTGACGACTCCGGTCAGGATAACGTGGTTTTCTGCGGCGAAGTTTTTAAGGTAGCAGGCGTAGGAAGTTTCGTAATCGGAATCGCCGGCAATGACCAATTGATAATCCTTTTGCTTCAATTTGATGCAGGCTTCTATCAATTTGTCGAAGCGTTTTTCTTCCACGAAACGCCCGACTGCCAGGATATACTTGCCGGGCTTTATGCCCGACTTTTGCAGGAAGCCGGTCGATTGCGAATGGTTGGGGAGGGTGGTTACACCATTGTAAATGAGATGCACGTTTTTTGTCCGGTTGTATTTCCGCTTGAGAATGTCTTTGATAACGGTGGATATGACAATGACTTCATCGGCAAGTTTGGCGGCAAAGAACTCTCCTGTTTTTAGCACAAGTCGCGAAAAGAAGCCCCATTTTTCACGGTCATAATCGGGCCCGTGATGCGTCACAATTACTTTAAGACCTGCCATTTTGGCTAAGGGGACAACGATGGCAGGCCCGATGGCATGGATATGAACGATGTCCGCCTTGGCACGATACGCATAATATATGGTAAGCAGGGAATGGACAGCCGCCTCAAAGCCGGTTATTTTAGGAGAATATATGTCTTTGAATTTAACCCCCTTATATTCCTTGCGCACGGGATTTTCCGCAATAAAAGATTTGCGGCGGACAACCGTCACGTCGTATCCCAAACGGGCAATGCGGGGATATAATTCTTCGCAATGTGTTTCTATTCCCCCCTGCATGTTGGGGAAGCCTCTGGTTCCGCATACATATATTTTCATTTTCCGGTCTCTTCAATAGTAGTATTATACAGTTGCAAAAGTTTTTGATAATGGGTGTCCGCAGAGAAGTTTTCCTTGGCAAAGCGGCGGGCGGCAAGGCACATTTGCTCGTAATCCTCATGGGGAAGAGACAGGGCTTTTTTCAGGACTTCCTTCAATTTGGCAGATGATTTGGCTTCAAATAAAAAGCCTGTTTCTCCGTCACAAACAAGTTCGGGTATGCCTCCTATGCGGCTGCCGATAACGGGAGTGCCCAAGGTCATGGATTCAATGACAGTCATGGGATTGTTTTCATACCATTCCGAAGGGACGACCACGAATAAGGCTTCCTGTATATATTTCTTTAATTCATCTCCGGACTTAAATCCCGTGAACTCAACGCCGGGATTATCTTTTTTCAATTTGTCCGACAAGGGGCCTGTTCCGACTATTTTAAGATTAATCCGTGTTCCCTCTACGGCATCGGTCAGTGTGGAAATCCCTTTTTCTTCGGAAAGCCTCCCGAAGTAAAGGATATAATCGCTTTTCCTGACCGCATCGTCGTTTTTGACAGAAGTGAAGTTATAAAGGAATGCAGATTTACCCTCAAAGGCGGCAGACGCTTCGATATGCTTGTCGCGGGAAAAGCAGCTTACAAAGATAAAACGGTTGATATAATCGGCGGGAGACAGGAAGTATTTCCTGAAATAAGCCTCCGCCGACAGGAGGATGCTATTGGGGATATTTTTTTTCGAGCATTTATTAGCGGTGCACTGCCAATAGCTTTTGCGTTTAAGGCATTTTTCGCAGATGTTCCCGTTTCCGTCGGTAAAAGTATATGCCGGACAAATCAGCCGGTAGTCGTGAACCGTCATAACGACCGGAATCTTATAGTTCCTCAATACGGGAAGAATGGAAACGGACAGGCTGTTGAACAATAAATGGATATGCGCTAAATCAGGCTTTTCCTTTTGCAGCAACCGTTCCAATTGTCGGGCTGCCTCTCTGTTATAAATGAATGCCGGCAGATTTTCTATTTTGGAAAGCAAGCCTGATTCGGAAAGTTCGGGATAATCGACAAAGAAGGAAGAATAGTCGGAAGGCTTGTTACGGTCGCTTTTCAGGCTGAAAGGGATAACCGTATGCCCATTCTCCTGCAACAGTTTGATTGTATTGAAAAAAACGGTTTCCGCCCCGCCTTTTTGGTAATAGTACTTATTGATTTGCAGTATTTTCATTGTCCCTGTTCATTGGCGGTTTCCGTAAGCAGCGTATTCTTCAAGGCAATTGTTTTCATTGAGGATAAAGTCATTCCCAAAATCATAAGAATGAAAAATCCCCTATGGGTTGAGAAAGTGGAATCGGCAATGCCTTCTATCCCCAAAAAGCCTGTGATAAGAATAGCGATAACAAAATATTTAATTTGCGCGTTGGTATCTTTTTTGAAATAAGAAAAAGCTTTCAGTACAACATAAAACCAAAAACTTATATATAACAAAACACCCGCCACTCCGAATTGCGCAAGAGAGGGATAATACGTATCAGCAATAAAACTGTAATAACTTTTACTCATGCCCCAAACATATTCTACTCCGTATTTTGTATAAATATCCGAATAATATAAACCGGAAGAATAGGTTGCAAAACTGCCAAATCCCGAACCAAACGGGAAGTAATCCTTAAATACCGAAAGTGACGTGGCATATAAAACAAAACGCGCAATTAAATCCTCGTCTTCTCCGTCAGCTGTTATATTTTGAACAAAATAAAGTTCTATTTTACTCCATGCCACAAATACAATGGCTGCGAGCATACAGGCAATGACAAAGATTGTGCGGGAGTTTAATTTTAAGTGCTTCAAATTAGAGAAGTAAAGGATTATGATTGTGGAAAGAGCAAAGAAACCGTAATACTTGGCACGTCCGGCAACAAGTCCGACAGAAAGCAGCAGCAAGAAAACCAATTTGTTCTTCAATGAAAAGTCCGTACAATATAAATAGCATAAAGAAACGGCAATAACGGCTGCCCCAAAATAGGAGGGATGCCCCATCACCGTATATATCGCATCAATCCCGGAAAGTTCTGCCACAGCAACAATAAGCAACAATATCCAAAACAGAACAGACAGGCTTTTCAATATCTCTTTTCGGGTTTTTGAAAACACGGGAGCTATTGAATAGACACAAAAAAAAGCCAGATACGGTTTAAGTTGTATGATAAAATCGCTTAGGATACCGGCTGGCACATTACTCCTTATATAAAAGGAATAACACAGGTAAAATAAAAAAATACCAAGTGTAATCAGAAAAGCCCTGTTTATACTCCAGTCCGGTGTATTAAAAAGATAATATCCGAATAATATAAAAAGGGCAGAGGCACAAAGTTCATCCGTATAGTCAAAACCGACAAGATCGTATAATAAAATCCCGAAGAGAAGAGTGATTACAAACAGATTATAAAAATATTTATTGAGATATTCCTGTAGCATGGAGGCAACCGTTCTTTGTGTTGTGCTATAACGCAGGGAACGGTTATTTATTACAAGAGAAATCAGGTTGTGTAAGACGTAAAAGCCGGTGGCTGTCTGAAAGTTTGGCGGCTATCCCAATAGTTTATAGTTTAGCGGCTAAACAAATGGGATTTCTGCTAAACTATTGGGATTTCTCCCAGATTATTGGGATTTCTGCTAAACTATTGGGATTTCTCCCAGACTATTGGGATTTCTGCTAAACTATTGGGATTTCTGCCAGACTATTGGGATTTCCGCTAAACTATTGGGATTTCTCCCAGACTATTAGAATAGCCGCTAAACTATTAGAATAGCGGCTATCTTATTAAGATAGCCGCTAAACTTCTTGAACTGCTGCTATACTTTGTGGGGCTGAAATTTCTCATTGTGGGACTTCTGCGTAACATCAGTAAGTAACAGGAATGAAATAATGTCGTGCAGCTTATCCGCATTTCGAAGACCCGCAATTTGTACAGCTGAGGCAGCCTTCCTGATAAACCAGCGTTTCCATCCCGCAGTTGGGGCATTTCTGTCCTTTGGCTTCGAGACCGTTCGGCATGTATTTCTTGAGGGCACGCTCCACGCCGTTCTTCCACGTGTTGATGGATTCGCTGTTCAGTTCCATGCCCTGCACAAGTTTGATGACCTGATCAATGGGCATACCGTAGCGTAAAACGCCGGAGATAAGTTTGGCGTAGTTCCAATATTCGGGGTTGAACTTGCCGTCCAAGCCTTCGATGGTCATTTTATAGCCCCGCTTGTTCTTGAACTGGAAATCGTAGTGCTTTTTTCCCTCCTCGCTGACACTCTTTATGATAGTTCCTTTGACAATGTTTTTGGGAATCATGAGTCCTTCCTCATCGTCCATAAAACCGGTGAATATCTCATACGGGCGACCGTTCAGCAATCCGACAAAAGCAATCCATTTCTCGCGGTTGTTCTGGAATTTCACAATGTCGGCTTCCAGCTCGCGCGGACGGGTGGCTACGATGATCGGCGGCTCCATACAGTTGCAGTCCGCCTTATCCTTGTCGCCGGCGGCAACAAGCACGCCCGAACGCGAACCGTCGCGATAAACGGTACAGCCCTTGCAACCGCACCGCCAAGCCTCAATGTAAAGCGAATTGACAAGCTCTTCGGAGGCATCGGCAGGAAGATTGATAGTGACGCTTATGGAATGATCCACCCATTTCTGAACGCGCCCCTGCATACGCACCTTCTGCATCCAGTCCACATCGTTGGAAGTCGCTTTGAAATAAGGCGAGCGGGTGACAAGTTCGTCCGTCTCCGCCTGCGTGTAATGCTTGATGACGGAATGACCGTTGGCTTGCATCCACGTGACAAACTTATGATGGAAAACGATATACTCTTCGTAGGCGTCGCCCGTTTCGTCCACATAGTCCACACGCGCGGAAGTATCGGTCGGATTGACCTTGCGGCGGCGTTTGTAAACGGGGAGGAAGACCGGCTCTATGCCCGACGTGGTTTGCGTCATCAGGCTGGTCGTACCCGTCGGTGCAATCGTGAGGCAGGCAATGTTGCGCCGTCCGTAGGTTTTCATATTCTCGTAAAGAACAGGGTCAGCCTCGCGGAGACGGTTGATAAAGGGGTTCTTCTCCTCGCGCACGGCATCAAACAGTTCAAAGGCACCGCGCTCTTTAGCCATCTCAACGGAAGCACCGTAGGCGGCAAGAGCCAGCATGCGCTGAATGTTTTCGGCACAGTCTGCCGCCTCGTCCGTTCCATAGCGCAAACCAAGTGCGGCAATCATATCGCCTTCGGCGGTAATGCCCACACCCGTGCGGCGACCTTGCAGCGTTTTCTTCTGAATCTTCTCCCACAAATGCCGTTCGGCGATTTTTACCTCTTCCAGTTCGGGGTCGGAATCAATCTTGTCAAGTATCTTCTCAATCTTTTCCGATTCAAGGTCAATAATATCATCCATGATACGCTGGGCAAAAGCAACATGCCTCTTGAAAAGGTCGTAATCAAAATACGCCTCTCTCGTAAACGGTTTCACCACATACGAATACAGATTGATTGCCAGCAACCGGCAACTGTCATACGGACAGAGCGGAATCTCCCCGCAAGGATTGGTGGACACCGTGCGAAAGCCCAAATCTGCATACACATCCGGCACGGACTCCTTTAATATGGTATCCCAAAACAGCACCCCCGGCTCGGCAGACTTCCAAGCATTGTGGATAATCTTCCCCCAAAGAGCGGAAGCATCAATCTCCTTTATCGTAGTCGGCGCATCCGAATCAATGGGATATTGCTGCGTATAGGGCGTACCGTTGACAACCGCATTCATAAACTCATCATCAATCTTGACGGACACATTTGCCCCCGTTACCTTTCCCTCCGTCATCTTCGCATCAATAAACGATTCCGAATCGGGATGCTTCACGGACACACTCAGCATCAAAGCCCCGCGCCGCCCGTCCTGCGCCACCTCGCGCGTGGAATTGGAATAACGCTCCATGAACGGAACCAGCCCCGTGGAAGTAAGTGCCGAGTTCTTCACCGGTGACCCTTTGGGACGGATATGGGAAAGGTCGTGCCCCACACCGCCGCGCCGCTTCATCAGCTGCACCTGCTCTTCGTCAATGCGGATAATGGCGCCGTAGGAATCCGCCCCGCCGTCCAATCCAATCACAAAGCAGTTCGAAAGCGAAGCAATCTGAAAGTCATTCCCGATACCCGTCATCGGGCTTCCCTGTGGCACGATATACCGGAAATGATCAAACAAATCAAACAACTCATTTTCGGAAAGCGGATTGGGATACTTCTTCTCAATGCGGGCAACCTCCTTCGCCAGCCGTCGGTGCATATCCGCCGGAGACTTTTCATAAATGTTGCCGAAAGCATCCTTTAAGGCATACTTGTTCACCCAAACCTTGGCAGCCAGCTCATCGCCGGTAAAATAATCAATCGAAGCCTTGAAAGCCTCATCGAAAGTGTACGTTTTAAGAGCCACAGAAGTAGTATTTTACAGTTTTACTTAGTCCTTTATTTGCCTTTTGAATAGCGGGTGCAAGATTAGCAAGAGTATAAAGACCTGCCAAATTATATCATTACGAAAGCTCCTGCTGTTGAAAAGTTTCCCCAAATAATAGAAAATAATACTGTATATCAATAAATTAACATATTTACTAAACAGAAAAGTTTTCCAAAAGGAAAACATGCCTGATAACCAGCCTTTCCAAACGTACTTATGTTGGCAATTATAACCGATGTTACGCAAATGCCCTGAAAGGGCAAGAGATTTCAGCCCCACATGCAGTAGCGCAGCGGAATGTGGGGTTTGGGAACGGTACCATCAAGAGAGTTCTGAAAGAACGATATATTCTGTCATCCTTTCAGGGCTTTATCTGTATGTATTCATCTGAACCCAGGACCAACGCATTAGAATTTGAGCAATTGAATTAAATAGTCTTTGTTCCAACCGGCTTTTAGGCGTTTGGAGCGAAGACTTTCTTTACCCTTGTCCTTTTTCAAGAGGTTCAGGGCGATTTTGCGTACAACAGCAAAATTTTCAGCCGCATGTCTGGTTCGCTTTCGCTGTCCGTCTTCCCGAAAAACCGTATCCAACGTCCAGAGTAAAGAATTTTCTGCTCCCCAGCGGTTTCTGATGTATCGGTTGAAAGGTTGAGAAGCATATAAACTGCCAGTGCAGAAACGTTCTTCTGCGGATACCTTTTCTCCAAATTCTCTTGTTGCCGTAATTTTTATTATCAATTATAAACCTTTCCAGCGATTTTCAAAATCTGCTGTCAAACCTTTCTCAAAGACTTCACAACGGCGGGTTTCCATGCGTCCGTGTCCTTTATCTGCTTCAGTATAATCTGCCGCGGGGCGGTTACGGTTACATGCGGCT
>LBCX01000002.1 GCA_001657575.1 Bacteroidales bacterium Barb4 | reverse complement strand
CGATAATTCGCCACGTAAGCGAGCCGGTAAGACTGTTGGAATATTCGGCTTCAAGGTCTGTATTCCCGAAGATACGGTGATTGCTGTCCACGAATTTGAAATACAGCTCACGCAAGGCAGGGGCGCGAAAGCCGCGGGCATACGCCAGCCGCACGTCCATATCGGGACGCACGTTAAACAGCGCATTGACCGACGGGATAACGGGGGGCGCATCGTACACGGAATTGTGGCTGAAACGCACGCCCGGACGGAGATTGAGCCATGCCAAGGGTTTTATTTCCATTGAAAGGAACAGCGAATAGTCGGCGATATGCTGCGTACTGTCGATGCGGTCGCCGCTGCCCTTGTCGGAACGGTATTCCGCACCGCCCTGAAACGCCCATACGCTTGACGGCTTGTATTGCACCGTTGCGCGGGCAAAGGTGGTTTGAAAGGCGGAAAGGTCTTGCTCTCCCTGCCCTGCCGTTTTTCTTCGTTCACCGGTTTCCGTATTGAATTGGGTAGTCTGCGTTTGGCGGCTGTAATCCTGATAAGTCGCCGAAAGTCCCGCGCTCCACAGACTGTTAAATCTGCCTTCGGATTGGAGGATATGCGTGTAGCGGTCGGTCAGGTAGTTTCGGTCTTGGGCGATATGCTTCGCATTGACATCTCCCAAGCCGAAGATGGTTTCATTCAGATAATTCAGGCGATACCGGATGTTCCATTTCTCGGCTTTGTATCCCAGCGAACCGCCGGCAAGGAATTGGTCTTTCGGCTTCCATTCCTTGTCGCGACCGGTATAGGCTCCCTGCCATCCGCCGAAAGTGTTGCGCGAGAAACTGCCGCCGGCGGTAAATCCGCTTGTATGTTGATAGTTCAGATTGAGACTTTCATTGTGAACGCCGTTGCCCGTTGCCGGACGGTATTCATGCCCGGCACTTTCTTCCTGCACCCGCACACCGACAGTCAGCGGATGCCCGTTTGAGGCAGTCTGCTTTTTGGTAATGAGGTTGATGACTCCTGCCAGCGCATCGGTGCCATAGACCACCGACATGGGGCCTTCCACCAGCTCAATGCGCTCAATGGTATTGATGTCAATCTGTCCGAGACTTTGTTTCGTCCCTCCGCGGTCAATCAGCGGGACACCATCCAGCAACACTTTCACATTCTGCCCCGACATGCCCATCATCTGCACATCCGTTTCGCCCAATGCCATATCGTTGGAAAAGCGAAAGCCCAATTCGGTGTTCAGCACGGTAATAACATCCGTTGCCGCTTTTTGCCGAAGAACTTCCTTGCTAACCGTCCGCACCTGAAAAACAGAGTTCCTGAGCGACTGCGGTTCGTATTGCCCCGTCACCACCACTTCCCCGAGCGCATGAGGATATTCTATCAACGCAACGCTGTCAGTTTGCGCCTGCACGCCAAAGACAAGAAGAACCAGCGGGAGAAAAGAAAACAGGATTTTGCCCATCACTTTTAATTAAAAATAACCTGTCATTATGACGGAGCAAAGGAACAGTCGCCGGCAAGTGCGTACAATCCCCATTTACGAGTATTTTTAACGGACAAAATACCTTAAAGTAGCTACTTGCGGTGTGCAAGGCATAAAGGAGAAAAGAACGGCATGAAAAACTTATTTCCGTATATTTGCCGCCCAAAAGTAAAAAGCCCCTATCCCCCGAAGGGGTTTAACACACAACAAATGAGCATAGAAATAAAGGAAGTAACCGAGAAAAAGGATTTGCGGCACTTTGTGACCTTCAACATTGAATTGTATAAAAACAACCCCTTTCATGTCCCCGGTCTGATTGATGAGGAATTGGTTACCCTGAACCGGGAAAAGAACCCCGCCTTTGAATCGTGCGAAGCCGTTTATTATTTGGCTTACAAGGACGGACGTATCGCAGGTCGCATCGCAGGCATGATAAACCGCAGCAGCAATGAGGTTTGGAAGCAGAAATATGCCCGCTTCGGCTTTGTTGATTTCATTGACGACAGGGAAGTGTCCGATGCCCTTTTCGCCGCTGTGGAGAAGTGGGCAAAAGCAAAAGGCATGGAAGCCGTTGTCGGCCCGATGGGCTTTACCGACATGGATCACGAGGGAATGCTCGTGGAGGGCTTCGACCAGACGGGCACAATGGCGACCATCTACAACTATCCCTACTACCCCGAACACGTTGCAAGGCTGGGCTATGTCAAGGAACAGGACTGGCACGAGTTTAAGATATACATCCCCGACGGTATCCCCGAAAAACACTTGCGTATCGGTGAAATTGTCAAAAAGAAGTACGGCTTGAAAATCATGAAGTTCACAAGCAAAAAGGAACTCATGCCCTACGCCCAACAGGTGTTTGAAACGCTGAATGCCGCCTACGCCCCTCTGTTCGGTTTCGCTCCGCTTTCGCAAAGGCAAATCGACTATTATATAGGTATGTACTTCCCCATGCTGCGCTTAGACCTGATTACGCTGATTGTGAGGGAGGATGACAACAAAGTAGTCGGCTTCGGCATCTCTCTTCCCAATCTCTCGCGCGGAATGCAGAAAGCCAAAGGCAGCCTGCTCCCCTTCGGCTGGTTTCATCTGCTCAAAGCCTTGAAATCCAAACCCCGTGTTATCGACCTTTACCTGATGGGCATCCTCCCCGAATACCAGAACAAAGGTGTAAACGCTCTCCTCTTCAACGACCTCATTCCCATTTACCGCAAACTGGGCGTTGTCTATGCCGAAAGCAACCCCGAACTGGAAACCAACAACGCTGTCCAAGCCCAATGGGACTACTTCAAACGGGAACATCACAAGACGCGGAGGGCTTATATTAAGCCATTAACGGGAAGCAGCAATTAACTGCCATGAGGTTGAAATCAATTTATTATCATTTATATAACTTTTGATATGGATAAGAATTCTGTAAACAGGAGGAGTTTCCTTCGGATATCTGCTACGGCGGGTGCGGGTGCATTGTTAATTCCCGGGGCTGCGGCTTCCGGTTTGAATAAGGCTGTGGAGACACAGAAAACCAAGTTCCCGACACGGACGCTGGGGCGGACGGGCATTGAACTTCCCGTTTTGAGCATGGGCGTTATGCGTGCCGACAATCCGAATGTGGTTCGGGCGGCTTATAATGCCGGCATTACCCATTTCGACACGGCGCACGGGTATCAGAACGGACGGAATGAAGAAATGCTCGGCAATTTCTTCCAAGACAAGCCGCGCGACAGTTTCTATATTGCCACGAAAGGGAAATTCGAGTACCCGTTGCGTGATACGTTTGAAGCGGATTACACCGCCTTGCTGGATTTGAGTTTGAGCCGCCTGAAAATGGATTATGTCGATTGGTTTTATACCCATGCGTTGGACTCGGTGGAGCAAATAACGGATGAACGGGTCATTGCCCAGCTGAAGAAGTTCAAAGCCGAAGGTAAAATCAGACATCTCGGTATTTCTACGCATGCCCTCAAACCGGAGCTTATCGATGCCGCTGTTGATGCAGGTGTCTATGATGTTGTTTTGTTGAGTTACAACTTCAAACTGAACAACCTGAAAGAGACGGACGAAGCCATTGCCCGCGGCGTGAAAGCCGGTGTCGGTTTCGTGGCGATGAAAAGCATGACCGGTGCCCGCGAAGATGCGGAAGGCAAGAAGAAGGTCAATTCAACGGCCTGCCTCAAATGGGTTTGGCAAAACGAGAATATCACCACTACCATTCCGGGCTTCTCCAGCTTTGACGAACTGGACGAATGTCTTGCCGCCGTCAGCGACCTCAAACTGACTCCCGACGAAAATGAATATCTCGCCAACCTGCGTAATCAGGAAATGCTTTTCTGCCAGCGTTGCGGGGAATGCGAAAAGCAGTGCAAGGAACACCTGCCCATTCCGGAGTTGATGCGTGCCTATATGTATGCTTACGGCTACCGGCAGTCAAGCCTTTCCCATGAAACAATGGCTGAATTGTCCCTGCCGCAGGAAATATGCAAGAGCTGTACAAACTGCTCTGTCAAATGTACTTCCGGCTTCGATGTAGCGCGCAAGATAGCTGCCATTGCTCCGGTAAGGAATGTCCCTGTTGAATTGCTGACTTAAATTGTGCGTAACCTCTGACAGGGTTTCAAACCCTGTTAGGGGTTATTGTTGCAACATTAATCGTTATAAACATGAAGTATATCGTTTTCTCTCTCCTCCTCTGCTCCGCGCAGTTGTTTGCCCAAACGTCCGGCGAATTGAAATCATGGTTGCCGGCTGTTGACGGATGGGCGGTTAGTGATGAGGTTGAAGTGTTTGATCCGGTGAATCTTTTCGACCGCATCAACGGTGCTGCTCCCTTGTTCATTGAGAACAATTTTCAGGAGATGACCAGTCTGGAATACAAGAAAGGCAAGGATTACATTGTGATCCAAGCCTACCGCCATGCCACGCCGGAAGATGCTTTTGGCATGTATGCCTCCGAGCGTTCCTCCGAATTGGAGCCTTTCGCCATCGGCGGCGAGGCGCAGGGCGACAAGTCCGGGCTTTTCTTCTTTGCCGGCAGCATGTATATAAAGATGTGGAGTTATGCCAATGAAGATGCCGGGCAACTTCTGCAAACCATCGGCAAAGGTTTTGCCGACAGGATAGACCCGAACGCTGCTTACCCCTCAGCCTTTCAGGCTTTCCCCGCCGAAGGCAAAGAGCCGTATTCAGAAGCCTACATCACGGCAAACTATCTCGGTCACCAGTTCCTTAAAGGTGCCTATACGGCTAACTATAAGAAGGACGGCAAACCCTTCCAACTCTTTGTCATCAACGGCAAGTCAAGGGAAGGCGTAAAGGAAATCCTGACAAACTATTTCACGTTCACCAAGCAGCCTTTGGACTTTCAAGAAGGCTCCCTGCTCATTGAAGACCGCTATAATGGCGATGTCCCCGCCATCTGGAAAGGGCAGTACCTTATCGGCATTTATTCCGAGAACGGCGATGCCGTTGAAGCCAAAGATTTGTTACAGCCGGCGGCGGATAAATTGCAGTAGTTATGGATTGTTTTGTACTTTCGCGCCCAAATCAAAAAAGCATAATTCAATGAGTACGCAAACTCCTTTCCTTGTGTTTTCGGGCACTAATTCCCGCTACCTTGCCGAGAAAATCTGCAATAGTCTTAGCTGTCCGTTAGGGAAGATGAACATTCAGCGTTTTGCCGACGGTGAGTTTTCTGTATCTTACGAGGAATCTATTCGCGGAAGGGATGTTTTTCTGGTACAATCCACTTTCCCCAATTCCGACAATCTGATGGAGTTGCTTATGATGGTGGATGCCGCCAAACGTGCTTCCGCTCATTCAATTATTGCGGTGGTGCCTTATTTCGGCTGGGCGCGTCAGGACAGGAAAGACAAACCCCGCGTGTCGATAGGTGCCAAACTGATTGCCGATATATTGAGCACCGCCGGCATCAACCGTATGATAACGATGGATCTTCATGCCGACCAGATTCAGGGCTTCTTTAATGTCCCCGTTGACCACCTCTATGCTTCCACCGTATTTCTGGAACATATCAAACAATCCTACTCACTTGAAAACCTTTGCATTGCCACTCCTGATGTGGGGGGGACGAAGCGTGCCAACGCTTATTCCAAATTCTTGGGGACACCAATGGTTATCTGCCATAAATCGCGCCCCCGTCCCAACGAAGTGGCTGAAATGCGCATCATTGGTGATGTGAAAGGTATGGATGTGATTTTGGTGGACGATATGGTGGATACGGCGGGTACGATTACCAAAGCCGCCGATTTGATGATTGCAAAAGGTGCCCGTTCGGTACGCGCCTTTGCGAGCCATGCGGTGATGTCCGGTCAGGCTTCGGTGCTGGTCGATCATTCGGCTTTGTCCGAGATTGTATTTACCGATTCCATTCCTTATACCAAGAAATGCGAGAAAGTGCTTGTCCTTTCTATTGCCGATATGTTTGCAGAGGCTATACGCAGGGTCTGCCATGATGAGTCAATCAGCACGTTGTATGTGATATAATAAAATAATGCCATGCCTCTCTTGACTTGGATGATATTACTGGGAAAAAGCACCTCCTCTCTTGCCCGTTCGGAATAAGGCTGTATATTTGCGCACGCTTAAATAATATAGTAATCATTTATTAAAGTAAACATTATGTATTTGGATTCAGAAAAGAAAAAGGAATTGTTTGAAAAGTACGGGAAGTCTGCCGCAGACACCGGTTCTCCCGAAAGTCAGATTGCGTTGTTCACTTTCCGCATCTCGCACCTGACGGAGCATTTGAAAAAGAACCATAAGGATTACGGCACGGAAAGGTCGTTGAAAATGCTGGTCGGGAAGCGTCGCCGCCTGCTTGATTATCTTATCAAGATAGACATTGAACGTTATCGTGCTATCATAAAGGAATTGGGTATCCGAAAATAATTTAATGCTTTAGTATTTACTTGGAAAGGGTGATCTCGTGAGGGATCGCCCTTTTTGATGCAGCTAATCAGGTGCATTTTTTGGATAATTATCCCTGCACGGCAGATAGGGCGAACAGGCTTATGCGAATGTCGGGAAGAGCGGACAGTGCCTTGATGCAGGCACTAACGGTTGCGCCGGTGGTTATCACATCGTCCGTCAGCAGGACGTGCTTGCCTTCCAATTCATCCGGATGTACGACAGTGAAAGTGCCTTCGGCATTTGTCCAGCGGTCGTGAATTGACGATTGGCGGGTTTGGCTTTTTGTCATGACGGTGCGGGCGAGAGCTGTCGTATTCACCGGTATTTGCAGGACGGAGGAGAGTCCGCGGGCGATTTGTTCGGACTGATTGTATCCCCTTTGCCTCTGCTTACGGCGGTGGAGGGGGACGGGAAGGATAAGGTCGGCATGGCAGAGGGGATTGGCGGCGGCTTGCATTTTCCGTGCCGCCTGCCTACCCAAAATGTATCCCAATTCCTTGTTGCCGTGATATTTTAAGGCGTGTATCAGTTTCTGCATCTTGCCCTCTTTTTCGTAATACAGGAAGGCATCGGCGGCGGACAGTTTTTCATGCTCAATCAGGCGGAGGAGGACGGGATTGTCCGGGCGAGCGTTGAACGAGGTATAGGGCAGGTCGCAAAGGCAGGCGAGGCAAAGTTGCTCTTCGCCCTCGACCAGCGGCCTGCCGCACAGCCGGCAAAGGTTGGGGAAAAACAGGTGGAGGAAATTAGTCCATGCTTTCTTCATCGTCTGTTTCGTTTGCGCCCAATGTCCGCAAGCAGGCGGCAACTTCGCTCGTTTCAAAGCCCCGCCCGACTCCGAAGCGAAGGAGTTTGCCGAAAACATCGCGATTGCCCTTTCCGCGGATGGTCTTTTTCTTCTCTTTCAGCAAAGACAGCAGGAGGGCGTGGTATTCCTCTTCATCAATGGCGGACAAGGCTTCCGAGCAAACGTTTTCCGGCAGGTGTTTCCGGCGCAACTCGTAGGCAATCTTGATGCGACCCCATTTGTTGAAGCGCAGTTTGTCGCTGACAAAACCGCGACTGTAGCGGGACTCGTCAATGAACTTTTCCTGCACGAGGCGGGCGATGATCCGCTCCGCTACATCGGATGGCAAACCGGCGGCAGACAGTTTCTTTTCTACGTCTTGGATACATCGTTCGGCGGCGGTGCAATAGGCGGCGGCACGATGCAGCATTTCTGTTTCTGTCGGTTCTCTTACACTGCGCACAGATATTTATATTGACGGTTGGCGAACTCTAACAAAAGCGGTGCTTCGGCATTGTACGATGGAGAAGAAGACTCGTAGTCGTATTTGAAGGTAAATGCCACTTCGGTAAATTCTTTATTTACTTCCTTATAGTATTGCTTCATTTCTTCATACGAGTTGTAGTAATCATCAAGAGCTTCTTCGAGTGTTGTTCCGTCGCCGAGAATGCCATAGCTCAAGGAATAATCATCCATATAGATGCCGAATGTTCCGTCATCGCTTCTTTCAATCATCGCTGTCACTTTCTTCATGTTTTATTTTCTCTAATTTGTTTTCAGCTATCTCTATATGTTTTAAAAGGGTTTTCTTCAACTTTTCTATTTCTTGCCCCTCCGTATTTTGAAGTTGAATGATTTCGTCAAAAAACTCACCAAGCCTGTATGTTCTCGGTGCAATTTTTTTGCCATAGATTAAAAACAGATATTGACAGTAAGGAAAGATTGTCTTTATCATCTTTGCTTTTTGCGAATAAGCCAATATCGAATGTGTATTTGGCTGTTTTTTCTTCAATTCTAAAATAACAAAAGGCAATCCTACTATCTTTTTGCTGTTCTTAAATTCTACCTTAACAGATGTATTGTTTTTATCTGTAATGACATAATCTTTTCTGTCTTCAGGATCTCTTTCAAAAAGAGGCTGGTAAATAGCTATATCTTGTTTAAAGCACCATACTTCAAGTTTTGTATCCTTTCCATCCGGAACATAAATATGCTGATATGGTATCGGAACTTCTGTATCCATTAGGTAAGGGGATTCTATTCCCTGCAACTTCTCTATAAGCTGTTTTTGTAATGCTTCTTCTGTCATAATATTATTTAAAAAGATTCTACTATCAATTCCCGTGGATCGGTTATCTGTCCGGTAACAGCGGCGGCGGCGGCTACGAGTGGACCGGCGAGAATGGTGCGTGCACCGGGACCTTGGCGACCTTCAAAGTTGCGATTGGAAGTGGAGACGGCGTATTTGCCGGAGGGGATTTTGTCGTCGTTCATGGCGAGGCAGGCGGAGCAGCCGGGCTGACGGAGTTCAAAGCCGGCGGCGGTGAGGACTGTATCAAGGCCTTCGGCACGGATTTCGCGTTCCACCTGCCAGCTGCCGGGGACGAGCCATACGGTTATGCGGGGTGATTTTTTGCGACCTTTGACGAGGGATGCAAAGGCACGGAAGTCTTCAATGCGACCGTTGGTGCAACTGCCGAGGAAGACGTAATCGACGGGCTTGCCCAATATCGGTTCGCCGGCGGCAAAGCCCATGTAATCCAATGATTTTTGATAAGAGGTGCGACCGGCGGGGTCGATGCTTTTGAGGGCGGGGATGTTTTCGCGGATGCCCATGCCCATGCCGGGGTTGGTGCCATAGGTGATCATCGGTTCGATGTCTTCAGCGTGGAAGAGAATTTCCTTGTCAAAGGCGGCATCGGGGTCGGTGTAGAGTTCGCGCCATTCGGCGAGTTTCTTTTCGCGGGCTTCGCCATGGGGGGCAAATTCGCGACCGTTGAGATAGTCGAAAGTGACTTGGTCGGGAGCAATCATGCCGCCGCGGGCACCCATTTCAATGGAGAGGTTGCAGATGGTGAGGCGATCTTCCATCGTGGTGTTGCGGATGGCTTCACCGGCGTATTCAACGAAATAGCCTGTTGCGCCGCCGGTGGTCATTCGGCTGATGATGTAGAGGGCGATGTCTTTGGCGGTTACGCCGGGACGGAGGCTGCCATCAACAGTGATGCGCATGGTTTTCGGCTTGCGTTGCATGATGCACTGGGTGGCGAGGGTCATTTCCACTTCGCTGGTACCGATGCCGAAGGCAACGGCTCCCATGGCACCGTGGGTGGATGTGTGGGAATCGCCGCAGACGATGGTCATGCCCGGCTGAGTCAGTCCTATTTCGGGACCGACGACGTGGATGATGCCGTTGCGGGGGTGCAGTAAGCCGTAATAGTCAAGGGCGAAGTCTTTGGCGTTCTTTTCCAGCGTGTCCACCTGCTTTTTTGAGACGGGGTCTTGGATAGGCTGGTCTTGATGCAACGTCGGGATGTTGTGGTCGGGGATACATGTCACTTGTGCGGGACGGAAAGGGCGCAATCCGCGTTCGCGGAGACCGGCGAAGGCTTGCGGACTGGTTACTTCGTGGCAGTAGAGACGGTCGATATACAGTTGTATCGTTCCGTCGGGCAGCGTATCTACGATATGCTTTTCCCAGATTTTGTCGAATAATGTTTTGCTCATTGTTTTATTTATTTCAGTTGTTAAATAATTTCCTCATCCAATCAACTAGTTTCATACAGGTAGCTTCATCGGTGGTCAAATATCTTTTGGTGATACTTTGACCCATCGGGGTGCCGGGGGATTCCTGCCATGCAAGCCATGTATGGATGGTGGCTTTTGCTTTGTGGATAGGGAGATATTTGCTTAATTGCTTATTTTCTATATCACTTAAGGTGGAATGAACGGCGGGCAACAGCTGATCTTCTTTGGGGATGAGGAAGGATATGAAATCTTCAAGCATTCCGTTTGAATTATTATCTGGCATTATCCATACTCCCACTGTCTTTTTCTTTGAAACATTAGTTTCTATTAAGCCGTCTTTGGGGAAGGTACCGGGAAGAATAAAATGATGTGATGTCAATATCTCTTTTATTGAATCCCATCGGGCATTTAAATCCATATCTGCATCAATAATTATACCGATTGCATCTGCCTTTGATTTAAGTTCGATGTTTAATCTCTTTTTCAGTTCGTTAATACCTCCGGAATCAATAACTTCAAAAGTGTTTGGCAACTCGAACTTTTCACACAAAGCCCAAATCACATGCCGGTCATTATTCCCTTCAACCAACAACAAGTTCTTTTTGCTTTCTTCTTTCGACATAGTTACCGGATTTCAATATTATGTTTTTCAGCTGTTTCTAATTCATCTACTGAAAATTCGACTTCTTCAACTATTCCCTCTTCATTGTCAAGGCGTATCAATTTACCTGTAACTGAATTTTCCGGATCGTTCAGTGTGTTCCCGAACCCGTAGATGCAATCATTGCTATGGGTGGTGGCAAAAACTTGTACATTTAATTTTTGTGCTAATTTAAAGATAAGTTTCCATAGTTTCTTTTGAACGCTATAGTGTAATCCGTTTTCAAATTCGTCAATTAGAAGATAGCCATCACTTGCATTTACCATAGCAAGAATAATAGTCAGTATTCGATTCATACCATCTCCCATACTTAGCAAGGGAAGAATATCCGGATTGTCAGACAACTTTATTACTGCAGTTCTTTCTTTGGAATTTTTTTCTACGAAAGCGATTCTTTCTGTTGAAGGCTCAATAATTTTAAGAGATTCAATGACAAAAGATTCTTTTTCAGTTAAAGTAATATTATCAAACAACATCCCATTTATGCCTCTGTCAATACCTCCTGTATTAACATATTGAAATTGGTTTAAGTTTTCTATCTTATGCCTAAAAGCGTATGGAAAATATCTTTCTCGCTCAGGTAAGAATAAAGATGAGTTTCTTCCTTTTTTTATTTCAAATCCTATTTTATAATCTTCATTCTGTGCCTCTAAATCTTCTGCCTGAAGAATCTTTCTTCTAAACGTTCTCCCCTGTCCATCATCCTGTCGTTCATCTGCATATTTTACAAACCTTAAACTCATGGTTTCATCAAGAAGTATACTTCCTCCAAAAAGATCTGTTTCATATTCTCCTATTGATATGGAATTAGAGTTGTCAAATTTTAAATCCCGATTGGTAAATAAAGACGACAATGATTTTATGTTTGTTTCAGCAGAACTTCCTTTATCAGATAGCTCATAACATTCTCCCCTTCTTTTTAATAGTTGGAAGATATGTTCTATATCTCCCTTAGCCGCATAAATAGAAACAGCCTCCAAAACAGATGATTTCCCCGTATTATTCATGCCGGTAATCAGATTAACCTGTTCCAACCTCTTTATTTTGAAGTCTTTTAGATTTCGGTAATTCTTTACATACAATGATTTTAACATATCCTTTTAACTTTTTAATTTATAAACTTATTAATCACATCTACAAATGCCTCCATCGAAGTGGAAATAATATCTGTATTAACGGAGAAGTTGTAATAGACATTTCCCTCATAGTCCACTTACATATGTTTTTGTCGAATAATGTTTTGCTCATTGTTTTATTTATTTGCAAATTTTATGTTCACGATCTAACAGGCATAAATGGAATATTGAATTTTCCCTGTACCCATGCACCCTTATCTTGTCGTCAATTCTTAATTCAAAAAAGGTGATGTATTTTGAAAGGTTGTCGATAAAAGGTATTGAACAGTAATTGGCTTTTGCTATCACGGTATATGCCAATCCTGTTTTATTTCCGCTTTTACCGCCCGTTCTGTAAACATCGTTCCATGTCATTTGATGCAATCTTTTGCTAAAATCCCAAAACTTTGTCATTTCCTGTTTTGTCCAATCGGAAAAACATTCAAAATTCGATTGCAAATGTTTTATGGAAAGAAATATAAATTTATCATCGCCGTTTTGCTCAAAAGACTCTTTCCAATCGTCGGGTACGTACTTGCTCTGCGGTTTTATCCTTTTTATTTTTTCCATTTTTTGTTTTACTAATGGATGAATAATATGCTTTCATCAGCGGCAATGGTATCTCTTTGTCACATGCCAAAGGAAATTCCAAATCTCCCCTTGTTTCTTTCCACGGCTTTTCGGATTGGACAAGCCGTTCCAAATAATAAGCCGTATGCTGTCCGTAAACGCTCATTACTTCATATAATAAATTTTCTGTATATTTCTCTAAAACAATATCGGGAGCAAACTCCGGCCAGTTATTTAGAATGTTGTCTCCTATTTCCAAATAACTGAATCGCTCAAATTGCGAAGGAATAACAGGACCGCGCGCCCACGCTTCAATCTTGTCGTCAAACAAAGGTTCATCATAAACGGTATAATGCCATGCCTGACAATAATACAACAGCTTTTGAAGTTTCAAAGGCGTGATTGCATCGCCGGCATCCGGCGTGTAGCGTAATATAATCCAATCGGCTATTTGACTTGCCGTATATTTTGCCATACTAATGTGATTTTTATTTATTGACAGTCTTATTTATTGCTTCATTAAAACAATCTCATTGTTATTGTCATCTGTGAAAACTATTGTGTGATTTTTTATCACTGCTTGTATAATATTACCTGAAAAATCTAATGTCATATTAGGATAGCTATATGAATATATGCCTGTTCCCCCTCCCAAATATGGATTAGGCGGAATATTCTCATAAAGTCTATTACTATCACCATTCAAAAAATAGATTTTTGCATGCTGATATGTAAAACTATTTTTGTCGAAAGACAACTCATATCTTCCATAAAGTGTCATTGTGTAGTCATATTCGGTAGGAATCTCTTTTAAATAATCTCCCGACCAAACCGTTCCTGCTAAATCGCCCATGAAATCTTCATTCGAGCATGAATTACACACAAATGAAAGCACAAACAACAGTATAAATAAAATTCTTTTCATATCTCTTAACTACTTTAACTCCTCAATTTATAAACTTATTAATCGCATCCACAAACGCCTCCGCCGAAGCCGCAATAATATCCGTATTGGCAGAGAAGCCGTAGTAAATGTTCCCCTTGTAGTCCACCTGCATGTGCACCTTGCCTGTGTCATCACTCCCCTTGTTGATGGCTTGGATGAGGAACTCCTGAATAGTCATGTCGCTGTTACTGATAGCCTTTTTGACAGCTTTAATGGCAGCGTCCACAGGACCGTTGCCTGAGGCCGCTTCGTAGCGTTTGACGCCGGAGAGGTCGAGGCAGACGCTGGCAACGGATTGCAGACCGATGCCGCTGGTCACTTGCAGATATTCCAGCTTGATGCGGTGCATGGCCGTGCGGTCTTTGCCGACGAGCATGAGGATGTCGTCGTCGTTGATGTCCTTTTTGCGGTCGGCGAGCTTCAGGAACTCGTTGTAGGCTTTGTCTAATTTGTCCTGTTCCAGTTCAACGCCCAAGACGTGGAGGCGGTGTTTGAGGGCAGCGCGTCCGCTGCGGGCGGTGAGGACGATGGAATTGTCATCAATGCCCACGTCCTTGGGGTCGATGATTTCGTAGCTCTCGCGGTTCTTCAATACGCCGTCCTGATGGATGCCGGAGGAGTGGGCGAAGGCATTGCGCCCGACAATAGCTTTGTTAGGCTGCACCGGCATGTTCATCAGGGCGGAGACCATGCGGCTGAGGCTGTATATTTTTGTCGTGTTGATGTTGGTGATAATATTCTGCTCTTTGTGGCTGTGAAATATCATGGCGACTTCTTCGAGAGAAGTGTTTCCCGCGCGTTCACCGATGCCGTTGATGGTCACTTCCACCTGACGGGCACCGTTCAGCACGCCCTGCACGGTGTTCGCCGTCGCCATGCCCAAATCATTGTGGCAGTGGGTGGAGAGTATGGCATTATGGATGCCGTCCACGTGCTCCATGAGGTACTTTATCTTCGCCCCGTATTCATCGGGCAAGCAGTAGCCGGTAGTGTCGGGGATGTTTACGACCGTGGCACCGGCTTTGATGACCGCTTCCGTGACACGCGCCAGATATTCGTTGTCCGTCCGCCCGGCATCTTCGCAGTAAAACTCCACATCTTCCACATACTTCTTGGCGTATTTCGTGGCGGCAACGGCGCGTTCCAAAATCTCTTCCCGGTTGGAATTGAACTTATATTTAATGTGAGAATCGGACGTGCCTATGCCCGTATGGATGCGCCCTTTCTTGGCAAACTTCAAGGCTTCGGCGGCTACGTCAATATCCTTTTCCACCGCCCGCGTCAGGGCGCAGATGGCAGGCCATGTAACCGCCTTGGAAATCTCCACCACACTTTTGAAATCGCCCGGACTGGAAACGGGAAAGCCCGCCTCAATCACATCCACGCCCAAGCTTTCCAAAGCTCTGGCAACCTCAATCTTTTCTACCGTATTCAGCTGGCAACCGGGCACCTGCTCCCCGTCGCGCAAGGTAGTGTCGAAAATAAACAATTTGTTGTCTGACATTTTTTTTCTTTTTTAGAAGTTAGGAGTTAGGAGATGGGAGTTGGAAGATAGGAGTTGGGAGGGAGAAGTTTTTCCTTCTACCAACTTCTGTCTTTCATTTTCAAAAAAAGCCCCGCTCACAAAGAAGTGAGAGGGGCTTTCGTTTGCTATACCTTTTAACCTGCGGCATACGGTCTCACTTTCTTCCTTTTTCGAGAAGTAGAAGAATAAGGGAGAGGGAAAGACTGTTTGCCAGGTTCCGTATCATGAGCTTTATTGCCTGATGATTATTTCGGGCGCAAAGGTAAATCCATTTTTGATACGGCAAAATGCAGGCAGATTTTTTTCCGTACATTTGGCGGCTTTTGTCAAGGCATTATTCATTTTCAAATATAATTTTATGGTAAAGAACATGTTAAAAATGGTTGGCGCACTGATGTGCCTGATGATCTGCCTGTCGGTTTCCGCGCAGGAGAAGAAGCAAGACGTAACCAAGTACGCGGGCAGTTGGACGTTCTCCGCACCCGAAGCCCCTTACGGTTATCAGGATGGAACGGTGGTGTTGGAAGCAGCTGGCGAGGGGAAACTTGCAGGCATATTCATCGTCGACAACTATGCCTACAAGGCAGAGTTTAAGGAAACGGAAAACGGTTTCGCGGGCAGCCTTGATGTGGACGGCTATCCGACGGATATTGTCCTGACCTTGAAAGACGGCAAGCCAGAGGCGGTCGCCTATGCCGGCGGTATAACGATCAACATTTTGCTAACGGCTAACGATTAATGATTAACCGTTGATTGTTATATAGTTATATCATTTGATAGAAGGCTTCCGCCGTTGGACGGAAGCCTTCCGTCGTTGGGCGAAGACTCTCCGTCGGTGGACGGAAGGTCTCCGTCGGTGGGCGAAGGGTCTCCGCCGTTAGACGGAAAGTCTCCGTCGGTGGACGGAAGGTCTCCATCAGTGGGCAGAGGGTCTTCGCCGGTGGGCGGAAAGTCTCCGTCGGCAGGCAGAAGGTTTCCGTCCGATTGTAACCTCAAAATAGCACACAAATGAACAAGAAAATGAAAAGGGTTATCGCCGTTTGCCTGCTGTGTGCGACGGCAGTCTCTCAAACGACAGCGCAGACACAAACTTTTCAAGCGGAACTTTTGTATCAGGCGGAAGCCGTTACGGGAGAAGGTTCTATCTGGCATCCGGAGAGGAAGTCCCTCTTTTGGGTTGATATTGAAGGGCAGACATTGTACGAATATTTGCCGCAGGCGAAAGAATGCCGCTCGTGGAAATTCGACCGGATGGTGACGACCGTTGTTCCCGAAACGAAGGAGACGGTGGTCGTTGCCCTTCAAAATGAAATCATATGTTTGAATGTGGAAGATGGGAGCCGGAGTTCGGTTGCCCCGATAGATGATGCCGGCGGGACGTTGCGTTGCAACGACGGGAAGTGCGACCCCGATGGAAGGCTTTGGATAGGGACGATGACGATGGGTGCGCCCCGCGGTTCTGCCGGATTATATACGGTGGACACCGACGGGAATGTGACCGCCCGTCTGGACGGCATCACTACTTCCAATGGTCTTGTCTGGTCTGACGACAAAAAATATATGTATTATAATGATACGCCGACCGGAAAGGTTGCCCGTTATCGCTACGATTCTGAAACGGGGAGCGTCACTTATGACGGTGTCGCCGTTACGCTGGCGCAGGGTATCGGTGCTCCCGATGGTATGACAAAGGATGCCGACGGCAATCTGTGGGTGGCGCAATGGGGCGGATACGGTGTCTATTGCTACAATCCGCACAGCGGGGAGTTGCTTGCCAAAGTGGAAGTTCCCGCTCCCAACGTTGCTTCCTGCGCTTTTGGTGGGGAAAATCTGGATATTCTCTATATCACCACCGCCCGTGCATGGCTTTCTCCCGAAAAATTGGCTGAGTATCCACTGAGTGGTAGCCTATTCCAATGCAAGCCCGGCGTGAAAGGCGTTCCTGCCGATACGTTCAAATAAAATGATTAACGGTTAATGATAAACGTTTAATCGTTCCGTTAATCATTAACCGTTAATCGTTAATCATTTCTTTCTTTGGGCTTTTTGTTGTCTGAGCCTTTCTTCCTGCAGCTTTTGGGCATCTTCCAGACGTTTCATCAGGCCGGATTTTTTTTGCGGCTTGCGCTTGTTCATTTCCAGCTTGGCAAGGAGTTTCTCCTCGTTGATGGTGTAACGGAAAAACAGAGTCTGACCGATAGTTATCAGGGTGGAAATGAAGTAGTAGTAAGTCAGTCCGGCGGCGTATTCGTTGAAGAAGAACATCATCATGAGCGGCATCATGTACATCATCATCTTCATGCCCGGTATCTTTTGCTGCCCCGTGCTGCTTAGGTCCATGTTAAACTTGGTATAGACAATCTGAGTGGCGGTCATCAGCAGGCAGAAAAGACTGATGTGGTTGCCGAAGTAGGGCGTGATAAAGGGAATGTAGGTGTTCCAACTCGCGATGGCATCGTAGGTGGAAAGGTCTTTCACCCAGAGGAAACTTTCATGGCGCAACTCGAAAGCCGAGGGGAAAAACATGTAGAGAGAAATGAGAATCGGCATCTGCAACAGCATGGGTACGCATCCGCTCATCGGACTTGCACCGGCGCGACTGTACAAATCCATCGTCGCCTTTTGCCGTTCCATCGCTTTGTCCTGTCCCGGATATTTCTTGCTCAGCTCTTCCACCTGCGGACGGAGTACGCGCATTTTGGCGGTTGACATATAGGATTTGTAGGTCAGCGGGAACAGCAGAAGTTTCACTATCAGCGTAAGCAGCAGGATGATCAACCCGTAACTGTCGATGAATTTACCCAGAAAGCCGAACACCGGCAGGATAAAGTACCGATTGATCCAGCGGAAGAGGCTGGCACCCATCGTCACCATCTTTTCCATTTCCAAACGTTGATCGGCAGGCGTACCGCTGTCGTAACTTTTCAACTGGGGGTAAAGATTCGGACCGAAATAGAATTGAAACGCAGAGGCTTCCCCGCCTTGCAGGTCAAAGGGGATGGAGGCGGTTGTCTTGTAATGTTTCAGGTAGCCTTCGGCGGACAGTTTTTTGGACTCAAGTGTGGAACTTTCAAAGCCTTCCCCGTTTGCAATCAGCACGGTGGAGAAGTACATGTCCTTGTAACCGATCCATTTCAGGCGGTTGGAGAGTTTTTGGCTGGCATCAGCAGATTCGCTCAGGTTTTCCACATTGTCGGCAACGTATTTATAGTACAGAGCGGTGTAGCGGTCTTCAAACTTGCGTCCTTTCTCCTGCTGACGGATGTCCTGCTGCCATGCGAAGTCGAGGGAAGTGGTGCTTGGCGAGAGGATGCCGTTCAGACCGACGGCTTGGATGGAATAGTCCAATATGTAGTCGTCCGATTTCAGGCGGTAGGTGAAATCAAGGAAGCCTTCCTCACCGGCGGGCAGGCGCATGACCACCGTATTCGGCTCGCTGCCCTTGACGGGGGTGAAATACATGTCGCGAGTATTCACCACGTGGTTGTTAGCCGTTATCAATGTGAAATCAAAGGCGGATTCCTTTTCGTCGAAAAGGACAAGGGGCTGCCCGTCATGCGCGGTATGCTCTTTCAGGCGGGCATAGGCGACACGCCCCCCTTTGTTGCTCAGCCGTATTTCCAGCTTGTCATTTTCGAGCACGGTGTAACCGTCTGTACCCTGCATGGCGGCGGCAAACACACCGTAGTTATTCTGCAAACGGATCATCCGTGCGGAGTCCGGCAGACCGTCGTCCGCTTCGTTCTGTTGCAGAAGCGGGGTTTCCGTGCTTTTTTGTGTTTGTAACTCTGCCTGTTGGGCGTATTCAATCTTTGCGATTGAGTCCTGATACCTGCGTTGCGCTTCCGCTTGCTCCGGTGTCGGCTGGTTCAACCAGCTGAAAACAAACAACACCAAGCCGATCAATACGAAACCTATAATTGTATTTTTATCCATATCTTTTTTTATGTAGTCAGAGTAGTTCGAGTAGTCAAGAGCATCCAGACAGGATATGCGTATCAAGCAAATATCCTTTCATATTTCCAGATTAAATATATCTGCATCCTCATCATAATGGATTTTACCTTTCATAAATCCCGATGCCCCCCTCGGCTTAATTCTGTCTCTTGCCGAAACTGTCTTTTTCGACTTCTTCGCCACATTCTTTTCTGTAATTATTCCCTCTTTATCTTTCATATCCAAATGGCTACTTAACTACTCTGACTATTTGATTTTTCCCCTTCCCTTTTTTACTTTACCCCTTTTATATCAAAGTAGGTAATAGAACAACCACTAAGGGGGCGAATTCCATATTTACGTTCTAACGCGTCACCTATTTCCTTTATATTTGGTTTCGCATTTGTCCCGCTTTTTATGACTTCTACTTCCATACCAAGAACTACTTTTCCTGTGTTTTTTAAAGCCTTTACTTTCCACAGATAGCTAATACTCATATTGTTTAATTTAATTATAGTTGTTTATATTATTTCAGACTCAGTTTTTTAGTTGCAACTAAGTTATCAATATAAGAATAAACCGAATAAAAATTATCCTTTGTTTTTCCTTTAATTTTTAATTCCTTTTGCCATTCATTCAATATCCCAATTTTATCACTGCTTATTTTGGGATATTTTTTAGCAATCAGAGTATTGATAACTCTATTATTAATTTGGTAAATAGGAATCACCAAACATTCAGGAACAATTGATTTTATTAATTGTTGAATTTCTCCGTGATTATATATGCTTTGAGGGATAATTAGAATCTTCGGTTGCAGAGTTTTCAAGTCCACTTTTACATAGTCGAAAGAAAACTTCAATTTACTGGGATCTTTTGCGTAATCTTGATTCTTAGAACCCGCATCAATAGAAAATTTCCCGAAATTACCAATTGATATATCTTCAATCAATTCCTTAGGGGTTGAATAATTAGGGTTATCCTCAAGAAGGCTTAGAATATAAGCCGTTACGATAATCAAAGCACCGTTACTAACAGGGGCAATATGAACATTCGGAAAAAAGTCTTTTGAGCCATCAAAAAAGTTTCGATTCCGATTTATGGCGTGATCATCCTTATCTAAATAAGTATCTTTTTTGCCGTTATAGTGAGTTAAATTCTCTGCACTTGCATACAAAAGCAATCTTTTATTTTCAAAGTTTTTCCCGATTAAAGGGATACTCGGATGAATAATCTCTTCCTTATCAGTTGTCTTCTTAACAGCCCAGGAAGGCCTGTTACTGCGAATATCAAATATCTTTTTGTATTCTTCTTTTAAAATCTCTTGTAAGTTTTCCATCTTCTTTTCTTTTATAACATTAATGTTCTGCTTTGACTGCTGCCTTTATAAAGCTGATGAAAAGGGGATTGGGAGTTACTACCGTGCTGTTGTATTCGGGATGATATTGTACGCCAACAAACCATTTCTTGTCTGGCAGTTCAACGACTTCCACCAAGTTGGTTTCCGGATTCTCCCCGACACATGCCATGCCCGCTTGTTCCATGCGGGCTTTGTATGCGTTGTTAAACTCGAAGCGGTGGCGGTGGCGTTCCTGAATGTCGGCTTTTCCGTAAGCGGCGTAAGCCTTGCTGCCTTGTTTCAAGTGGCAGTCGTATGCACCCAGACGCATGGTGCCGCCCATATTGGTTATGTTCTTCTGCTCATCCATCAGGTCAATTACGTTGTAGGGGGTGTCAGCGGCTATTTCCGTAGAATTGGCATCGGTCAGACCGAGTACATTACGGGCAAACTCAATGACCATGCACTGCATACCGAGGCAAATACCGAAGCAGGGGACATCATTCTCTCGAGCATACTTGATGGCGGAGAATTTACCCTCTATACCGCGTTGTCCGAAGCCGGGGGCGATGACAAGACCGTCCATGTCCTGCAACAGGGTAGCGGCGTTCGTGTCGTTAACCTTTTCGGAATGGATGAGATGTAAATCAAGCTTGCGATGGTTATAAATAGCTGCCAGCAGCAACGACTCGTCAATGGATTTGTACGCATCCTGCAATTCTACATATTTACCAACCAGACCGATTTTCACGCTCTCAACTGCCGAACTCTTCATGGCAAGGAAATTTTCCCACCGCTTCATATCCGAAGGTTTATCGGCGGCAAGCCCTACTTTATGGAGGATAATCTCATCCATCTTCTGGCGTTGCAAAACTAACGGCACTTCATAGATGGTAGGTCTGTCAACGGACTGTATCACGGAATCCTCCGCCACATTGCAGAACAGAGCGACTTTGTGCAACAGGTCAGGTTTTAACTCGTGCTCAGTACGCAAAACCAGCATATCGGGTTGAATGCCGAACTCCTGCAACTGCTTTACGGAGTGTTGCGTAGGCTTTGTTTTATATTCCTTTGCCGCAGCGATATAAGGCACGTATGTAAGATGGATGCAGAGGCAGTCTTTCCCCAGTTCCCATCGCAATTGCCGGACACTTTCGATAAAGGGGAGCGATTCGATGTCGCCCACCGTTCCCCCAATTTCGGTAATCACAAAGTCAAACTTGTTTTCCGCGCCGAGCAGTTTGATGTTCCGCTTGATTTCATCGGTGATATGGGGTACCACCTGAACCGTCTTTCCCAGATAGTCGCCCTTGCGCTCTTTGTCTATGACACTCTGGTAGATACGTCCGGTGGTAACGTTGTTAGCCCGTGTGGTCGGAACGTTCAGGAAACGTTCGTAATGACCCAGGTCAAGGTCGGTCTCGCAACCGTCCACCGTCACATAACATTCGCCGTGTTCATAAGGATTTAACGTACCCGGATCAATATTGATATAAGGGTCTAACTTCTGAATGGTCACATTATACCCCCTTGATTGCAGTAATTTGCCCAAGGAAGCCGCCACTATACCCTTTCCCAGTGAAGAAACCACACCGCCGGTAACGAAAATATATTTTGTAGTCACGCTTGGTAATTTTTGTTTTATAAAAGGCGCAAAGCTAATATTATTTGCCTATCTCCCTGCTTTCTTTTTCGCCCTTTCCTCTCTTCTCTTTATTCGCTTCATTTCCTTTTCAAAAAGATAATCGTAATAATCATCCCCTGCTTCTATCCATCTTCTGCCGTGCGGTGTATACATATAGATTAAAAAACACAATGCTAAAAAGGCTAACCATCCGAATACTATTACTCCTCCGTTCATAAATACTCCTCCGTTCATACCTTTTATTTTATTAGTTTGTTAGCACCCAAAACACAAATAGCGGCAACGAAACCACCAAAGGCAATCATTATGTAAAATATTCGAGCCTCCATTGACCCTTGCAGGAATGCAATAATCCCGCCTAATACCAAAGCCATAAACGTCAGTTTCGACAAGTCATAAAGATATTTGGCAAGCAGTTCTCTTTTTACCTTGTCTCTTTCACGGTTCTCTCTCCTGAGAGCTTGCTCTCTGTCCCAATTTCCCATAATGTAAAGGTTTTATGTTTCCGTATTCCAAATCTGCAAAAGCGCGGCAAAGATAATAGTTAAATGCTAATCGTCTATCGCTAACCGTTGAAATATCAGTTCCGCCGTGCGCCGTGCGGCTCCCGGATTGCCGGACAGGCGAATGATGTCATCGTATCGGGTTTGCATGTTTGCAGAATAGGCGGGGTCTGTCAACAGGCGGGACAGTTCGGATTGGATGTTCGGGAGGGTGAAGCGTTCGCCGAACAATTCCTGTACGACTTCGCCGTCGGCTATCAGATTGACTAAGGAGATATGGGAGACTTGAAAGAAGGTGCGGAATATGAAACTGACTAACTTTCCTGCCGGCGTTTTATAACAAACGGCTTGCGGTACGCGCAACAAGGCGGTTTCCAAGGTTGCCGTTCCCGATGTCACCAGTGCCGCTTGGCTGTGTTGCAGGATTGGGTAGGTTTTATCAAACAATACTTTTACGTTGTAATTCATTGTGAACCGGCGGTAGTATTCCGGCTCTATGCCCGGTGCGCCGGCAACAAGAATCTGATAGCCGGGGAAAGAAGAGGCAGCTTCGAGCATAACGGGTAGATTGTCTTTAATCTCCTGCTGCCTGCTGCCAGCCAGCAGGGCAATGATAGGGTAGGGGGGGAGGTTCTCTTCTTTCCGGAATGTTTCGGCACTGACGGAGCGGTGTTCCATATATTGCGCCACTGAATCGACGGAAGGGTTTCCCACGTAATCAACAGCGTAGTTCAGTTTTTGGTAGAACTCTTTCTCAAAAGGCAGTATGCAGTACATGCGGTCGATATAGCGGCGAATGCTTTTGATGCGGTATTTCTTCCATGCCCAAATCTTGGGGGAGATATAATAACAGACGGGCAGATGCAGGCTTTTCTTTACATATTTGGCTATCTTCAGATTGAAGCCCGGATAATCCACAAGGATAACGGCATCCGGTTGGTAGCGGCGAATGTCTTCCTTGCACATCCGCAATGTTCGCATGATGGCAGGCAAATGAAGCAGTACGGGGATAAATCCCATATAAGCCGTTTCCCGATAGTGCTTTACCTGCACACCGCCGGCAGCCTGCATCAAATCGCCGCCCAGAAAGCGGAACTCTGCCTCCTTGTCCAAGGCTTTCAACTCAACCATCAGGTTTGACGCGTGCAAATCGCCGGAGGCTTCGCCTGCTATCAGATAATATTTCATGACTCCAACCCTTTCAGCTTGTTAAACTGCTTTTTCAAAACAGCCCATGCCACCACCGTCGCAATAAAGTCGGCTGTCGGCATACTCACCCACACTCCCGTCGCCCCCATAAAATAAGGAAAGACAATCAGGAAGGGAATCAGGAATATCAACTGCCGCGTAAGCGACAGGAAGATGGATTTCTTCGGCATACCTATGGCAAGGAAAAAGTTGGTAGCCACCATCTGGAAACCCACAACAGGGAAAATGACGAATGTCACCCGCAACCCGTACACTGCTATCGCCGTCAGCTCCTCATCGGAGGTGAAAATGCGGGCAATCGCCGTCGGGAAAAATTCGCACAGCAGAAACCCGATGGCGGAAACCCCTACCGCCAGCTTCATCGTCAGACGGGTAGCTTCCATAACTCTGTCGTAGTGTCCGGCACCGAAATTATAACCCGCTATCGGCTGCATACCCTGATTAAGCCCCATCACCACCATCACAAACAGGGAAGCTATCCGGTTCACAATGCCATACGCACCAATCGCCAAGTCTCCCCCGTACTCTTTCAGTCCCCTGTTTATCAGGATAACAATCAGACAGCCGCCCATATTCATCAGGAAAGGCGACAGACCGATGGACAGAATATCCTTCACCATCACCTTTTCCAAGCGGTAGATGCCCTTACGGAAATGAATCAAATGGCTGGAGTCGGAGAAATGGACAAGCTGGTAAATCATCGAAATAATCTGCGAGATAATCGTAGCTGTCGCCGACCCCTTGATGCCCCACCCGAAGCCGAAGATAAAGAGCGGGTTCAGCAGGCAGTTGATAATCACCGAAGCCAGCGTTGCATACATCGCCCGCTTGGGAAACCCCGCCGACCGAAGTATCGCATTCAAGCCGAAAAAGACATGCGTCACCACATTCCCCAGCAGGATAATCCCCATGTAATCGCGTGCATACGAAATAGTCTGCTCGCTTGCCCCGAAAAAGTAGAGGATAGGATCCAGAAAAATCAGATTGACAACCGAAAAGGCAATCCCCAGAATGACGTTCAGCACCAGCGTCGTGCCAAGCACCCTGTGCGCCGTCTCATAATCCTTTTGTCCAAGTTTCAGTGAAAGAAGCGTGGAAGCACCCACCCCCGCCAGCGTTCCGAAAGCCGCCGCCAAATTCATAATCGGGAACGTCAGAGCCAAGCCCGAAATAGCCAATGCCCCGACCCCGTGTCCGATAAAAATACTGTCAACAATGTTATAAAGCGAAGCCGCCGTCATGGCTATAATAGCTGGCGAAGCGTATTGCACAAGCAGCCTGCTTATCTTCTCAGTCCCCAGAACCAAAGGCGAAGGTTGTTTAGCCATGCGGGCAAAGGTACGATACGGGGGGACATATCCGCACCCCTTAACGAAATTGAACCTGACTTAATTCCTTGCAAAAAGCATTTACGCCGTTGATTATCTTCTCGGAAGTTTCCTTTTTGGGGCTTCTGTATCCGTTGGCATAGCTCCAAAGCTGCTTTTGTGCAATGCCTGTGATTTCCTTCATTGCGGCGAAAGAAATAAACGTTGAGTAATATTTCAAGAAGCCAGAAATATCAAATGTATATTCAATCTCATATTCGCCTCTCAACGCTTCCGGTATATTTGCCTCGTCTTCACCTTGAATATGCAGCTGTATTGCTTCCTGTAAATTACGTTTGGTCTGTTCAAGCGTTTCCCCGTCACTGAAAATACCTTTCACATCCTCAATCCACACTCCGTACAAATCTTTCCCGCCGCTGATTACGGCTTTTAGTTTTCTCTTTTCCATCACATCGTTCTTTAAAATTGTTCTTTTGTCGGCAGAGTTAAAACCCGACCACCTTTTTCAACGCTCTATGCAACCCCTTTCCTAATTCCTTTGAATTGTGAAAAGGAACGGTAATCTTTTCTCCGTTCTTTTCATAAGTCCGGTGGCTTCCTGCTTGCCGGATGAACAGCCATCCGTCTGCCACCAATTTTCGGTGATACTCCGAATTTTTCATCAAGTCATACCAATTTCATAGATGCCAATTGCCCGCCCAAGCGGTTTAATGCCGTTTCTATCTTTTTGCGCTGCATTTCGCGTGGCTTTTTCAATCCACAATAATCTTTTCCATATCATTTACTGATGTTACGCAGATGCCCCAAAGGGGCAAAAGATTTCAGCCCCACATGCAGCAAAGCGGAATGTGGGGTTAAGGCAAGTACATATATTCGGTCGTCCTTGCAGGACTCCCTTGCCGATACCATTCCGTAAACCCCACATTCCGCTTTGCTGCATGTGGGGCTGAAATCTTTTGTCCTTTCGGGACATCTGCGTAACATCTCGTTTGATTGATTATTGACAGGGTGCAAAGGTAACCCTTACCTCATTTTGCATAAGTTTTTAGGCAATTATTCTGTTTGTATCTTTTTCATACCTTGCGCCGTGAAAAAACGATTAGATAGTGTTGTATGGCAGAAGAATTACATATCCGGCAGGGAAGCAAAAAGGAACGCTACGAGGCACTGCTTCCGCAAATAGCCGCCCTGCTCTCCGGCGAGAAGGATCAGACGGCTAACATGGCGAATATTGTCGCCGCACTGAAGCAGACTTTCGATTTCTTTTGGGTGGGCTTTTATACCGTAAAGGAGGGTGAGCTGGTGCTTTCCCCCTTTCAGGGCCCGGTGGCCTGTACGCGCATCCGCTACGGAAAAGGCGTGTGCGGAACGGCATGGAAGGAAGCGCGTACCGTGATTGTGCCCGATGTAGAGCTGTTTCCCGGACATATAGCCTGCAACGCGGCTTCACGCTCGGAAATAGTCGTCCCCGTCATAGCCGGTGGCGAGGTCAAGGCTGTTTTGGATATAGACAGCAGTGCGCCGGACAGCTTTGACGAAACGGATGCACATTATCTGGAAAGGATTTGCAAGGAGAATGTTATCTGCATAAATAATGTTGTCTGCATACAATAAGGCAAGATGTTGTTTAACCCCGTCGAATTTATCCTTTAACAATTAACACCTGTTTGTCATGTCACCGTTCAACAAAGTAAAAGAACTCGCCTACACCATCAAGGCAAGGCTGTACGACAACAACCTGCGGGAAGCGAAGAGCAAATACGTTGCCCGTCCCGAAATCGAAGGTCATATCGGCATTGACGAAGTCATCGATTCCGGCATTGCCCGCGGCGACATCATCGGCAACAGCTGGGATGCCAAGCTGCACGTGCGCGGCTTCCTTCGGGAGACCATCCGTCTCCTCCTCGCCGGATACTCTGTCAATCTTTTCTACTTTCATCTGTCGCCAAGCATCACCGGCACATTTGACTCCCCGCACGAACCTTTCGACAAGAAGAAGCACGGCATTACAATCCGTTTTTACATTCAAGGCACCCTGCGGCGCATCATTGAAGAAGAAGCCAGGGTGGTCATACAGGGGCTGGCAAATACACAAGGGTTTATTGAAAAGATCTACGATATTTCCAGCGGTCTTTTTGATGAGGTGCTTACGCCCGGACACAGTATCCGCATCATCGGCGGCAGGCTCAAACTGCTTGGCGACGGGACGGAAGAGGTAGGTGTTTTCTTCCTCAATGCCCTCGGGCAGCGTTTCAAAACCCTCGAAATAAGCACCAACAAAGCAAGTCTGCTCATGGTGCGCGTCCCCGACAACCTCTCTGCCGGCTTTTACACCGTAGAGGTCGTTACGCAATACCTGAAAGGCAACAAGCTGCTTAAGAAGGCGCATGTCATCAGCTCCCCCGTCCGCCTCGAAGTGAAAGGGTAAGACAGTCCCCTTCGGGTGGGATTACTTCACCCGTCCGAGTGAAGTAGTCCCACCTCCTCGAGTAAGGCTACCCCATACGCCCGAGTGGCGTTACTTCACCCGTCCGAGTGAAGTAACCACAGCCGCCCGTGTCGCTTGCCCTTTATTCGTAACTGATGTTATGCAAATGCCCTGCGGTGCGATCCTGTTTTCTTGCCGCAGAGGCATGGGGGCACGGAGGTAAAAAGTATCTTTGCGCCCTTATAAATTATACATACATACCAACATTATGGAAACTGAAACTGTACTTGCCGGCAAACAAGCAACTGCCGAGCGTCCCAAGGCTACCCAAAAGCAAATAGACGAAGCCGCGTATTTAGGCATCCCCATCGATGAATATGGCGTTCCCATAGGCGTGACGGTGGATGTAGCCATAGACAAACTGTATGACCGCCTCAACGCGCATTTCGGCTTTGACATACGCACCTTGCGGCGACGGTGAACGACGAACGATAAAACCATGAACTATGAAAACCTATACAGTCACTCTCTCTATCGAAGCCGAGTTGGATATTGAAAAGCTGGATCATTACATCAGTCATGTTCTGCATGTACCTGAAACGTCTGTCACTTACGTGGACGGATTGAGGAACGCCATTCAGCGGCTTGCTTTTTATGCCGGCTCCATAGCCATCAGCCAAAATGCCTATATTCAATATCTGTGCGGGCAGGGTGCGCGGCGTGTCAATTACAAAAAGATGGCAATCCTTTACGTGATTTATGAGGATTCCGTTTACATCAAGCGGGTTATCCCCGGCGGTCTCATTCGATAAATGCAAGCTCCCCCCCGTTTTATTTACTTTCAATGCCGTTTGCACGGACGGGATTAATACATACTTTTGCCCCCGATTTGCTTACAAATAAATGTAATACGATATGTGTTTATTAGGGTGTGATATAGGCAGTTCCTCTGTTAAGGCTGCTGTTGTGGATGAGCAGACGGGAGAGATGCTCGGTTCTGATTTTTACCCCAAAGAAGAAACGGTTATCATGGCTCCGCGACCCGGTTGGGCAGAGCAAAATCCGGAAGACTGGTGGAATCATTTGAAGCTGGCTATTCAGGGTGCCCTTCGTCAGGCGAATAAGAAGGGAACGGAAATACAGGCTGTCGGCATATCCTATCAGATGCACGGTTTGGTGGCGGTGGACAAGAAGCAGCGGGTGTTGCGCCCGTCTATTATATGGTGCGACAGCCGTGCCGTACATTATGGCGATTATGCTTTCAGGACTATAGGGGAAGAAAAAGCCCTTTCGCACCTGCTTAATTCTCCGGGCAATTTCACGGCTTCCAAGCTGGCTTGGGTGAAGGAATATGAACCGGATATATTTGAGTCTATCCATAAGATAATGCTTCCGGGCGATTATATTGCCATGCGGATGACGGGGGATATTGCAACGACCATTTCCGGCTTGTCCGAAGGCATCTTTTGGGATTTCAAGACGAACGCGCTTTCCGAAGACGTCATGTCTTATTATGGTTTCAGCAAGGATTTGATAGCGGATATAACACCGACCTTCGGCTTGCAGGGGAAAATGATGTCTTCCGTTGCCTCCGAACTGGGCATGAAAAAGGGCACACCTGTCACCTATCGCGCGGGCGACCAGCCGAACAATGCCTTATCCCTGAATGTATTGAACCCCGGCGAGATAGCCGCTACGGCGGGAACGTCGGGCGTGGTGTACGGCGTCAACGGAAAGGTGAATTACGACACCCTTTCCCGCGTCAATACGTTTGCGCACGTGAACCATACGCCGGAAAACACGCGCCTCGGCGCATTGTTCTGCATCAACGGGGTAGGCATCCTCAATTCATGGATTAAGCGGAATGTAGCCCCTGAAGACATCAGTTACTGGGCGTTGAACGATTTGGCGGACTCCGTCCCCATCGGCTCGGCAGGCGTTTCCATCCTTCCTTTCGGCAACGGGGCGGAACGTATGTTGCAGAACAAGGAAATAAACTGCTCCATACACGGTATCAACTTCAACATACACGGCAAGGCGCATCTGATACGTGCCGCACAGGAAGGCATCGTCTTCTCCTTCAAATACGGGATGGATATTATGAACAAAATGGGCATTGACATCGGCGTGATACGTGCCGGCAACGCCAATATGTTCCTTAGCTCCATCTTCCGCGACACGCTGGCAGGGGTGACGGGTGCCGTCATTGAGTTGTACGATACCAACGGTGCCGTCGGTGCCGCAATGGGTGCCGGTATCGGTGCAGGCATCTACTCCTCTGCGGAAGAAGCCTTCTCCTCCTTAAAGAAAATAGACGTTGTCGAACCGGACGGGCTGAAAGCGGACAAATGCTGTGCGGCTTACGAGGTGTGGAAAGACCATCTTGAAGCATCTTTTCATGCTTAACGGTTTTTGACAGATGGAACAGCGTGTCATACTCAACCTTCTTGGCGAGTTTAAGCGGTTGCACGGTGCCGAATACGGCATTACGCGCATGGGCATCTTCGGTTCTGTTGCCCGCGGGGAACAGACGGCGGAGAGCGATGTAGATGTTTACTTCGAGGCTCCGCCGATGTGTTTGTTCACGCTGGTGCACCTTAAACATGAACTGGAGGATGTGCTCAAAGTCCCGGTGGATGTTGTCCGTAAGCATAGCAATATGAAGCTGCGTTTTGTTCAACGCGTAGAAAAGGAAGTGATTTATGTATGATCTTTCGCAAATTCCGAAGGAATGCAGGATTTCAGCCCCACATGCAGCGAAGCGGAATGTGGGGTATCAGACGGTATCGTTAAGGGAGTCCTGTAAGGACGACAGAATAATATAATATGTTGGGCATTGCTAAAACCGCACACTAAATATGCTTAATTAGCAATACCAAATGGAGTTCAGAAACCATTTTAAAAATGAGGCAATACCTACGAAGCCGTTAGAGTAAGAAAATTAAATATATTAGTTTTATGAACCTTAGTAGTCGTCATACATGTAAGTGGTGCGGAAAACCTTACACGGAATCACTTGCTACCAAGCCTCATTCGTATTGTTCACGAAGATGTGAATATGAAGAAACACAGGCTAAAAAATAGCCTATTTAGTGACAAGTCTGTTCTTTTCGTAAATGAAAGAATAAGGGCAGGCTTGTTTTATCAATTTGGGTTCATCTGACAAAAGTGTAGTTGAGTACTAAAAAATAGTATTTGACTACTGAATACCAATTTCATTTGAAATGACAATACCTATATATGGTCGGCAATGAAATATGTTGCATTGTAAGCCATCATTTATACTTGTATCGTCCTTTCAGGGCTTTTCCGGTGATGTAATCTTTAACCCCACATTCCGCTTTGCTGCATGTGGGGCTGAAATCTCTTGCCCCGAAGGGGCATCTGCATAACATCAGTTCATAAAATAGAACGTCATGGAACTCGTATTCACCCTTTCATTGATTTCCGTTGTTGCTTTAGGTATCTACATATACACTTTCACTCCTTCGGGGAAACGTTGGACGGGAGAAGCGGATGATGTGCAGGAATAACCTTAACCCCACATTCCGCTTCGCTGCATGTGGGGCTGAAATATCCCGTCCCTTCGGGACTTTTGTGTAATATCTGTGTATGATATAAACGAACTTACAAAATGAATAAAGGTAAATATCGAATCTTATGAACGCCGAAAGAAAAGAAATGATTGTTGCGCAATTGAAGACGTGGGGATCCATTATCCTGTTTTTAATTTCATGGTTTTTTTTACTGATGATTTTCGTAGTACCTCTTTTGCTTTTCGGCATCATGGATCCTTACTCGAAAGAACTTACCCAAGAGGCTCTTTTCTTTATTTCGCTGGTAATGCTTATGGGAACATTAACCACCGTTTTTCTTTGGACAAAATTCAAGCATGGGGAAAGAATAAAAGATATCGGGTTTGAGCTGCGTACTAAATGGAAAGACTTGTTGTGGGGTATGTTTTATGGGGCGGCGGCCGTTACCGGCGGTTTTTTGATTTGCTATATAACGGGACTTGTTCAAATTGTCGATATTCATTTTACGCCTGACATATTAATCGTATTGTTTACTCTTATACTTGTGGCGGCAGGCGAAGAAATCCTGTCCCGGGGCTATCTGTTGCGCCGTTTCATGAAGACTTATAATAAATATGCAGCACTTGGTATTGCCTCTTTATTGTTTATGGCGGCACATTTGGCTAATCAAAATATCAGTACCATCGGAATGATAAATCTTTTCCTTGCAGGCATTCTGTTGGGTATCTATTATATTTACAAGCAAAATTTGTGGTTTCCCATCGGGTTGCATTTTACATGGAACTTCTTTCAATCTGTGTTTGGTTTTGAAGTCAGTGGAATGAAAACGGAAAGTATCATTGTGCAACAACCCGTTGAAGGGATGGAGTGGCTAACGGGTGGTGCTTTTGGTTTTGAGGGTTCGGTGTATTGCACCATCATTCAAGTTTTATGTATCACCGCTGTTTATTTCCAGTATGGGAGACATCACACGCTGATTAATGGCAATTTGGATTAATTATGATATGAACGAACTTACGATTAATACTTACCATTTAATATTATTAAGAACATGAGCTTTTACAAAGGTGACAAAGAATTCTTTTCCGGTATCGGGAAGATTCAGTTTGAAGGGCGGGAGTCAAAGAACCCGCTGGCGTTTCATTATTATGACGAAAACAAGGTGGTGCTGGGCAAGACGCTGAAAGAGCATTTGAGGTTCTCAATGGCTTACTGGCATACGCTTTGCGCCGAAGGCGGCGACCCGTTCGGGCCCGGCACGAAGACGTTCCCGTGGAACAACAGCAGCGATGCCATCACCCGCGCCAAGCTGAAGATGGATGCCGCCTTTGAGTTTATGACCAAGTGCAGCATTCCTTATTATTGCTTCCACGATGTGGACGTTGTGGACGAACCCGCCACGCTGAGCGAGTTTGAGAAACGCCTCCACACGATGGTCGATTACGCTAAGCAGCTGCAACAGGCTACGGGGCGGAAACTCCTTTGGTCAACCGCCAACGTATTCAGCAACAAACGCTACATGAACGGTGCTGCCACAAACCCCGACTTCGCCGTTGTCGCCTGTGCCGCCACGCAGATAAAGAATGCCATTGATGCCTGTATCGCCCTCGGCGGTGAAAACTACGTGTTCTGGGGAGGTCGCGAAGGCTATATGACGCTTTTGAACACCGACATGAAGCGCGAAAAAGACCATCTTGCCGCCTTGCTTACCCTCGCGCGCGATTACGGTCGCAAACAGGGTTTCAAGGGAACTTTCCTCATTGAGCCGAAACCGATGGAACCGACCAAGCATCAGTATGACGTCGATTCGGAAACCGTTATCGGCTTCCTCCGTCATTACGGTTTGGACAAGGACTTCGCTCTGAACATCGAGGTAAACCACGCCACGCTTGCCGGTCATACCTTTGAGCACGAACTGCAAGCCGCCGCCGATGCCGGTATGCTGTGCAGCATTGATGCCAACCGCGGCGACTATCAGAACGGTTGGGATACCGACCAGTTCCCGACGGACATCTACGAGCTGGCACAGGCTTGGCTCGTCATCCTCGAAGGCGGCGGTCTCACTACGGGCGGCACCAACTTTGACGCAAAGACCCGCCGCAACTCCACCGACTTGGAAGACATCTTTATTGCCCACATCGGCGGTATGGACGTATTCGCTCGTGCCCTGCTCATCGCCGCCGACATCCTCGAACATTCCAACTACCGCAAGCTGCGTGCCGACCGCTACGCCAGCTTTGGCAGCAATGAAGGCAAGGCGTTCGAGTCCGGCAAGCTGACGTTGGAAGACCTGCGCACCATCGCCCTGCGCGACGGCGAACCCAAACAAATCAGCGGCAAGCAGGAACTGTATGAAATGATTATCAACCAGTATATTTAACTGGTGTTACACAGATGCCATGAAGGGGCAAGAGATTTCAGCCCCACATGAAGCGAAGCGGAATGTGGGGTTAAAACAAGGATATATCAATAAAGTTCTGAAAGAACGATACAAATTGCAGACGATGGCTTACAATGCAATATATATTATTCAGTCGTCCTTTCAGGACTTCCTTGCTTGTATCATCTTTAACCCCACATTCCGCTTTGCTGCATGTGGGGCTGAAATCTTCCATCCCTTCGGGACTTCTGCACCTCAACTTCTAATTCCCCAAGATGAATAAGACCTACAACACCGGATACGTATTCGGGATAACGCTGATAGCGGCTATCGGCGGGTTGCTTTTCGGGTATGACACTGCTGTTATCTCCGGTGCGGAGAAATCGATAGAGGCGTTTCTGATAAAGCCTTTGGGGCTTAGCTCGTTCATGCACGGGGCGACGGTGTCGAGTGCGCTGATCGGCTGTATCATCGGCGGTGCCGTGTCGGGCTACTTCTCTTCCCGTCTGGGTCGCAAGAGGTCGCTTGTCCTTGCGGCTGTGCTGTTTTTTCTTTCGGCTGTCGGTTCCGGTTATCCGGAGTCATTTATCTTTCCGCGCGGGGAATCGTCTATGGGCTTGCTCGTCCTGTTCAATATCTACCGCATAGTGGGAGGTATTGGTGTGGGACTTGCCTCTGCCGTCTGCCCGATGTACATCGGCGAGATAGCACCGGCGGATATACGCGGGCGGTTAGTCTCATTCAATCAGTTTGCCATCATCTTCGGTATGCTGGTAGTCTATTTCGTGAATTGGGGCATTGCCAACGGGCAGACGATTGAATGGATTAACGGCGTGGGATGGCGTTATATGTTCTTGTCGGAAGCCCTTCCGGCGGGATTGTTTGGTGTGCTGGTGTTCTTCGTGCCCGAATCGCCGCGCTATCTGGCTCTCGTCCGGCAGGATGAGAAAGCCCTGAGCGTACTGGCTAAAATCAACGGCAGGGAACGGGCGGAAGCCATCTTTGCGGAAATCAAATCGACCGTGTCGGCAACCATAGAGAATGCAAGTTTGTATTCCTACGGGAAGAAAGTCATTGTTGTCGGCATCCTGCTGTCCGCCTTCCAACAGTTTGTGGGCATCAACGTTGCCCTTTACTATGCGCCGCGCATCTTCGAGAGTATGGGAGCCGCCAAAGATGCTTCCATGCTGCAAACCATCGTGATGGGGCTGGTAAACGTCATCTTCACCGTCGTTGCCATAATGAAAGTGGACAAATGGGGGCGCAAACCGCTGTTGATAGCCGGTTCCGTCGGCATGGCAGTCGGTATGTTCGCCATCTCCGGCTTGTCCTACTTTAATATTATCGGCATCAGCACGCTCGTATTCATTATTATCTATACCGCCTCCTTTATGATGTCGTGGGGTCCCATCTGCTGGGTGTTGATAGCCGAAATATTCCCGAACAAGATACGCGGGCAGGCAGTGGCAATCGCCGTTGCCGCACAGTGGGCAGCCAACTATTTCATATCCTCCTCCTACCCCGCCATGATGGAGTTCAGCGGCGCGATGACCTACGGCTTCTACGGCTTGATGGCAGTCCTCTCCGCCCTTTTCGTCTGGAAGATGATACCCGAAACAAAGGGCAAGACGTTGGAACAGATGGAACAGTATTGGAAACGCTAATTCCCCGACACAGACTTCCTCATGTTCTACTACCTTTTCGATTACTTGGATAAAGTGTTTGATATTCCCGGTGCCGGGATGTTCAGATACGTTTCTTTCCGCTCCGGTTCAGCCCTGCTGTTGTCCCTTTGCCTCTCGACCATGACAGGGCGGTGGATAATCAACCGCCTGCGCCGCCTGCAAATAGGCGAGACTGTGCGCGAATTGGGTTTGGAAGGGCAGAACAGCAAAAAAGGCACGCCTACGATGGGCGGGCTTATCATTATCCTTGCCATCATCGTGCCCGTCCTGCTTTTTGCACGGTTGGATAACATCTATCTCATACTGATGCTCGTCACCACCGTATGGCTCGGCGCGATAGGCTTTGCCGACGATTACATCAAGGTATTCAGGAAAAACAAGAACGGACTGCGCGGACGTTTCAAAATCATCGGGCAGACGGGGTTGGGGCTGATTGTCGGTCTGGTGCTTTATTTCAGTCCCGATGCCGTTATCCACGAGAACGTGGAAGTACACAACGGCATATCGGTAGAGAATGTAAACTTTCCCGAAGATGCCGCCAAATCCACGAAAACTACCATTCCCTTTGTGAAAAACAACAACTTCGATTATGCCATGCTGGTCGGTTGGGCGGGAGCGCATAAGGAGACGGCGGCATGGTTCGTTTTTGTCCTCATGGTCATCTTTGTGGTAACTGCCGTATCCAACGGTGCCAATCTGACGGACGGGCTGGACGGGCTGGCGGCGGGAAGCTCGGCTATCATCGGCATGGCTCTGGGGATATTGGCTTATATGTCATCGCACTATCAGTTTGCCTCCTTTCTTAACATCATGTTCATTCCGCGAGCGGAAGAACTTGTCATTTTTGCCGCCGCTTTCATCGGAGCAACGGTCGGTTTCCTTTGGTACAATGCCTATCCGGCGCAGGTGTTTATGGGCGACACGGGGAGCCTGACGCTGGGCGGAATCATCGCCGTTTTTGCCATCCTCATCCACAAGGAACTGCTGATACCCGTCCTTTGCGGCATTTTCTTTATGGAAAGCCTCTCGGTCATGGCACAGGTGTTCTATTTCAAATACACCAAATGGAGATACGGCGCAGGGCGGCGCATCTTCAAGATGACCCCCCTCCATCACCACTTCCAGAAACAAGGCAATGCCGGCATTCAAGCCGTCATTCAAAAGCCGTTCAACGCCGTCCCCGAGTCAAAAATTGTTGTCCGCTTCTGGCTGATAGGCATCATCCTTGCCGTCATCACGATTGTCACACTAAAAATGCGGTGAAGCATTTGTTGCGCAGATGATGCCCTGAAAGGGCAAAAAATTTCAGCCCCACATGCAGCGAAGCGGAATGTGGGGTTAAAAGAGCAATTACCAATAAGTTCTGAAAGAACGACCGAATAGTCTATGTTGTATTTTGTATTGTTCTTTCAGAACTTTCCTGACGGCATTATCCATAAACCCCACATTCCGCTTCGCTGCATGTGGGGCTGAAATCTCCCGTCCCTTCGGGACGACCGCGCAACAGATTTAATATAAACTAATTTACATCACGTACTTAACATCAAAGACACACTATTATAGCGTCTCTCTCATTTATAAACAATATAAAAAAAGGATTTATGAAAAAGTCTTATGTGATAGGGATTGATATTGGTGGAACCAATACAGTCTTCGGAGTGGTGGATGCAAGAGGTAGCATCTTGTACAGCGGGTCTATTAAAACCGGCAAATACCCCGATGTGAACGACTATGTCGTCGAGCTGGCGAAAAGTCTGGAAGGTGTTATCACTCAGGCCGGCGGCACGGAAGCCATCAAAGGCATAGGCGTGGGTGCGCCCAACGGCAACTACTACTCCGGCTGTATCGATTTTGCGGCAAACCTCCCTTGGAAGGGACAGATCCCTTTGGCGCAGATGATTCAAGATGCAACGGGTATCCCCGTAACGCTGACCAACGATGCCAACGCGGCGGCTATCGGCGAAATGACCTATGGTGCGGCGCGCGGCATGAAGGATTTTATCGTTATCACGCTCGGAACGGGTGTGGGCAGCGGCATCGTCACTGGCGGACAGCTCATTTACGGGCATGACGGCTTTGCCGGCGAACTGGGTCACGTGATTATGCGCCGCAACAACGGACGTATCTGCGGCTGCGGACGGCACGGCTGTCTGGAAACCTACACTTCCGCCACCGGCGTGGCACGCACTGCCCGCGAATACCTCGAAATCCGCAAGGATGAAAGCCTTTTGCGTGCCATTGACCCCGAAAACATCACCTCCAAGGACGTATATGACGCCGCCGTGAAAGGCGATGCTCTTGCGCAGGAAATATTCAAGTTTACGGGGAACATTTTGGGCGAAGCCTTTGCCGACTTTATTTCTTTCTCCAGCCCCGAAGCCATTATCCTGTTCGGCGGACTGACCAAAGCCGGCAATCTGATTTTAGACCCCATCAAGGAATCACTGGACAAGAACGTGTTGCAGGTGTTCGCCGGAAAAACGAAACTCCTCTTCTCCGAACTCAAGGAAAGCGATGCCGCCGTGCTGGGTGCCAGCGCACTGGGCTGGGAAACCAAGTAAAAAGGACGGCGGATGAAAAAAGTATTAGTCACCTTCAACATGTTTCGCGAAGGGTTCGCCGAGATGGAAAGCAGGTACGACGTGACTTTCCCCTGCGGACGCGACTTTACGTATGAGGAAGTCTCCGAAATGATAGCAGAGTACGACGTACTCTGCTCCATGTTTGACTTCCCCGTTGACCGCCGACTGATAGACAAGGGTGAAAAGTTGCGATTGATAGCCAATTACGCCGTGGGGTACAACAACATTGATGTACCCTACGCGCTGGCGAAAGGCTTGACCGTTGCCAACACCCCCGACCCTGTGACCGCACCCACCGCCAACCTTGCCTTAGCCCTCTTGCTCGACACCGCACGCCGCGTTACCGAATGCGACCGCAAATTGCGCACGCTCGGCAAAGCAATGAAGATAGGTATCTTGGAAAACCTCGGCACCTCCGTCACCGGGCAAACGCTCGGCATCATCGGCATGGGGCGCATCGGCAAAGCCCTTGCCAAACGGGCAAACGCCTGCAGCATGAACGTCATTTATCACAACCGCCGCCGGTTAGACATTGAGGAGGAAACCCGTCTCAACGTTCTCTACGCCGCCAAGGAAGCTCTCCTTTCCCAATCCGACTTTGTTTCCCTCAATGCTCCCTTTACCCCCGACACCCGCCATCTGATCGGCGAAGACGAGCTGCGTCAAATGAAGCCGTCCGCCATTCTCATCAATGCCTCGCGCGGTGCATTGGTTGATGAAGCGGCGTTGATAAAAGCCTTGCAGACGGGAATCATCAAGGGAGCCGGTCTCGATGTATTCGAGCATGGCGATTATCCCTCTGCCGAACTGCTGGAAATGGATAATGTCGTCCTCACCCCGCATATCGGTACGCAAACACTGGATACGCGCATCATCATGGCGCGCGCCGTCGGTAGCAATGTCATCGGCTTCCTCGACGGCGACCGACCTGTATCGTGCGTTACACAAGTTTGACAGCCCATCCCTGCGGGGAATGCTTACAACTGAATTGCGTCCGCTTACAATTGAGTTGCGGTCGCTTACAATTCAATATGCTGTTTATTTATTAATATTGTTTGTTCTATTTCTTATATAGTCAAATTAATATGTATATTGGCTAATGAGATTTTACTAAAAACATGAAAGCCAAAAGGGGAAAAAGAATTGCTTTACTTATTTCTGTTTTATTATTTTTCACTAGTGCTATATTAAGTTTAACATATCGGAAATATATCTATGAAAATAATATCTTTGATTTTCACATAGCTGATACTATCAGTAGTTGGTTCTGTATTCCATGCGCAAGTTTATTCTTTTATGGAACTTACAATAGATATAGTTTTGTTCAATGGATATGCTTTTCAGTAATAGCATTTATTATACTTGAATTTTTATCAAAACAGGGTCTTGGCACTAGTCTAACATTTGATTACTACGACATCATCGTTATTTTAATAAGTGGATTAATAACGTATTTAATTTATTTGTTACTAAAACGAAGAGCCTGTTTTATAAAAAGCCTTTCAAGGCTGCATTTTGCTGCCAAAAAACAGTAGAGACGCAAGATTTTGCGTCTCTACAAAGTTATTTGACATCCGATCCCGGCTTCTATTTAGCTTTTCTTCCAGCTTACAGCCCATGCCGCAGGCAGGGAGAGGAAGATGCCGTAGAATACGTTGTTGAGTATTCCCTGTATAGCCATGCGTATCGGGTTCATTTGCATGGATTCCACCGAGTCTGTCATTTGCTGATCGGCATCGGATTTCTGCAAGAATTCGACTACCTGCTGTAGGCTGTCTGCCAGCAGTTCCGGCGGGGCAATGTATTGGTAGAATACATAATGAACGAGCGAGACGATCAGGGCGGCAAAGAAATAGAGCAGTACGCCGAACTGCCAGGCGTGGAAAAAGCTGATTGTCCCTCCGACAATGTCCTGCCTGTATCGCCACGTCTGGTAATACGTGATAATCGGCACGGTGGCAGTCAGTAGCCAATAGACTCCGAAGAAAAAAGAGGAGGAGGCACTGAGCATAAAGAAAATGTACTTGCCACACCAGAAAGTACCCAGCGGAATAGCGTAAGCCATCGCGCTTTTGAGCAGGAAATTCTTGTTTTCTGCCATGTTCAAGCGGTTTTATTTGTAGAGTCTGTCAGGCTGACAACGATGATAACTATGACGGACAGGGGCAGCGAGAACAATATCGGGTCTATGGCAAACCATGGGTACACGTCTATCAGTACATCCCTTCCGAAAAGCAGTTTGCACAAGCCGATCGGTGCCGCCTCCGCCCTGTGCAGGAAGGTCATGGCGAAAAGGCTTGCCAAGGCTCCCGTCCACAGACTTGCCAAGGCTCCCTTGCGGGTAGCCTTTTTCCAATAAAGCGAACAGAAGTAGGCGGGCAGGAAGGTCGTGGCACATACACCCATAAACAAAGCCGTTCCCCGCGCAATGATATTTGCGCTTAATATGTAGCAAATGATATAGCTGATTAAGATGGAACACATTACGCCGAAGCGGACACCTGTTGAGGAGGCGGGATTGTTCTTGCGTCCCAGCTTGGGGAATATATCTGCCCCGAATGCCGCCCCCATCGTGTGAAATTGTGCACTCAGCGTGGACATGCTTGCCGAAAGGATGCAGAGCATGAAGAGTGCACCGAACCATTGCGGCAACGCCTGACTGATGAAAAGTGGAATGATTTTGTCGAGGTCTTTTGTCATCTCTACGGCAAGAAGCCCGTTGGTTTTCAGGAAAAATAGATTGGACAGGGCACCGACATGATAGACCGTGCCGACGGTAACGAAGATGAAGAGGCAGCCTATCAATATCCCTCGGTTCAACTGCTTCGTACTGTCCACCGTCATAAAGCGGACTACGAGCTGCGGCTGTGCCAGACAACCGATGCCTACGCCAAGGATAAGCGACGTAACCAGCGTGTACCACTGCGGCGAACCTCCGGCAGGCATTGCCGTCCAGCCCTGATGCCCCACCGCTTTGAGATGGTCGGGCACCATCGGCGCAAGATTAGTCAGTTCGCGATTGGCTTCGACAAATCCCATATCCAGCGTCCGGTAAAACCAGAACAGCAGAAACAGCATACTGAGAAACATAATCACCGCCTGCAAGGCATCCGTGTACATGACCCCCTTCAACCCGCCGGGTATCACATACGCCGCTACGATAAGCGTGAAAATGAGCAGAGCCAAATCATAGTCGATATGGAACATCTGCTCCACAAAGACAGCTCCCCCTTTCATCACCACCGCCGCATAGAGGGGCATACCTATAAATATAATCGTGGCAATAAACACCTGCACCCGCCGCGAGCCGTAGTGCAAGCCCAGCAGTTGCGAGAACGTCCGCGCATTATGCCGCGCCCCCAGCTTCCGCGTCCTTTTCCCGAAAAAGATAAAGGCAACAATCACCCCGACCAGCATATTGAGCATACACAGCCACTGTATGCCCATCCCGAACGTCGCCGCTATCCCCCCGAAGCCGACAATAGCCGAAGCGGAGATGAACGTTGCCCCGTAGGAAAGTGCCATGACAGCCGGATTTGTTTTCCGCCCACCAAGCAGGAAGTCGCCGCTGTCCTTCGTATGTTTATAACCCAAGTAGCCCAGCCATGCCACGAAGAACATGTACACAATCACGATAAGCCCCAGTGTCAGCGTACTCATCGGTCTGAACTTTGCGCGTTAATACTCCCCTCATCTTCTCCGTCTTCCTCGTTCCATCCGGCAATGCCGTACCAAAGCGAGAACAGCAGACAGCCGAAAGCCGCCAGATAGGCAATGTAAATGCCCGGATCTTCTATGCCAAACATATTTCTTCTTATAAGTTTATTAAATCACTTTCATTGATATACGCCATATTCTGGCGGCGGATGACTTCACGCGCCGTTTCGCGGTTGTTCGTCCGCAGGAAAAGTATCGAGCGGTCTTTCGTGGAGAAGCAATACATATATTCAATGCTCAATCCCGCTTTTGTGAAATGGTCAAGGGCTTCGGCAAAGCTGCCGGCACGCGAATCAACGGTGATAGCCAGCACATCCGTCAGGTTGGCACTCACATTGTGCTCCTTGAAAACGCTGTATGCCTTTTGCGGGTCGCTCACAATCATGCGCATGATGCCGAACTCGGACGTATCCGCCACCATAGCGGCAATAATGCGTATGTTCTCCTTCGCCAGCATCGCCGGTATTTCGCTCAACTTCCCATACTTGTTTTCAAGGAAGATGGATATTTGATGGACAGTCATATTTTATAGTAGTTAGTAGTTGGGAGTTAGAAGTGAGTAATCAATCTTGAAATTGCCGGTTTCAGACTTGCTCACATGTAATCAACCTTGAAAACAACGAATTCAGACTTGCGCGCATATAATCAACCTTGGAAACGACAAATTCAGACTTGCTCACATGTAATCAACCTTGAAAACGA
>LBCX01000168.1 GCA_001657575.1 Bacteroidales bacterium Barb4 | reverse complement strand
GGAGAGATGCTCGAGTGGTTTAAGAGGCACGCTTGGAAAGCGTGTGTACGCCAAAAGTGTACCGCGGGTTCGAATCCCGCTTTCTCCGCATTTTGATGAAGACATTCACTATAGGGTAGTTTGTCACTCTTCTGTGACAAACGAAATCCCCGGCTTTCCATTTAGGAAAGTCGGGGATTATTTCAATCAGTAACATCCTGTTAAGTTTTTCTCCGCGTAAAGATTATTACGTCCTGTTGCAGCGTTGCAACAATGTCACATACAGCTGTGCATTCTCGAAGCGGACGACTCGGACGGCTTCCCCTTTTTCAATGAAGCCGGATTCGGATACACCGTCGTAGTGCACTCCGTCTATCAATACCTTTCCCGAAGGGCGCAGTACGGTTGCCGCAATGCCTTCCTGCCCAATCATCCCGCTTAGGACGGGCGAAGCGACGGCTTCTTCCAAATCGGTTGTCAGAGCTACTTTGCGGAACAGTCCGCCTTTGCTGCCAATCTTGTGCGACAGCCACAGCATCAGGAAGAAGCCGCCGCCCAGCCCCAATAAAACGGTCAAGGCTGCCCGTCCCGTGTCCGCATCCGTTACGCCCTCAAAGTCGAAATAGACGTTGTCGAGCAGACTCATTGTCAAACCTGCCACGATACAGACAATCCCCGCTATCCCCGCCACCCCGAAGCCGGGAATGACGAACACCTCCAACATTATCAGTATCAGCCCCGCAATGAAGACAAGTATCTCCCAATTCTGCGCCAAGCCGTCCATATAGAGCGGCGCGAAATACAGCACGGCGGCACCGACAGCGGCGGCAGAGGGAAAGCCCATGCCGGGCGTTTGCAATTCAAAGTAAATCCCTCCTATAATAATAAGGATAAGGATGGATTGCAGGGCAGGATTCATCAGAAAGCCCTTCAAGTTGTCAAACAGGGACGGCGTGTATTGCTTTTGATCGTAGTCGGAATAGCCGATGTACTGCGTGATTACTTCGGCGGCGGTTTCGGCTATGCCGTCGCAATAACCCCAGCGCACTGCCTCGTTGGCAGTCAGCGTCAGGACTTTGCCGGAGTCCGACAGCAGGGGGACAACCGTGCGCTCGTCCACCATCGCCTCAGCTATGAGCGGGTCGCGCCGCCATTTGTAAACCGTATCCGTCCCGTGAACAACCGTGTCTTTCCCCTGCGCCTCTGCCGTTGCCCGCATCATGGAGCGCATATACGACTGGTACTTGTCCGGCAGGATTTCCCCCGTCTGGTTGACCACCGAAGCCGCCCCGATGCTTGCCCCTTTCCGCATGTAAATAGCTTTGCAGGCAATGGAAATCAAGGCACCGGCGGAAGCGGCATTGTTGTCGATAAACACATAGACGGGAACCGGGCTGTACAGGACAGCCGTCCGCATGGAGTCCGCCGCATCCAGCAGTCCGCCGTAGGTGTTCAGGTGCAAAAGGACGGCATCCGCACCGATGGTTTGCGCTTCATGCAGACCGTTAATCAGGTACAGGCGGGTGGTATTGTCAATCTCCTTGGTAATGTCTATTACATAGACAGTTTTTTTCGCATTTACCGATAAGGAGAAACATAAGACAAGCAACAGCAAGGCACCGGCAGTTCGTATGATTCGCATGAATGATCCGTTATTAGAGGTTGTCAAAAAGGAAGTTGCTCATCTTGGTGTAGAGATGGAGGCGGGTGTTGCCGCCGCTGATACCATGGTTGCGGTCTTGGTAGATGTGCATGTCGAACTGTTTGTCGGCTTGCACGAGGGCTTCGGCGTAGGCGAGCGACTGCATGAAGTGGACGTTGTCGTCAGCGGTGCCGTGCACGAGCAGGAGCTTGCCTTGCAGGTCTTTGGCTCTTTCCAAGAGGGAGGTGGCGGCGTAGCCTTCAAAGTTTTCCCTGGGGGTGCGCATGAAGCGTTCGGTGTAGATGGTGTCGTAGTATTTCCAGTCGGTGGGAGGGGCTACGGCAATGCCGGCTTTGAACGTGCCGTTGCCGGTGGTCATAGCCATCAGGGTGTTGTATCCGCCGAAGCTCCAGCCCCAGATGGCGATGCGGCTTCCGTCGATGTAGGGATAGCGGGCTAAAGCTTGGGCGGCTTCCGTCTGGTCGCGCGATTCGAGTTCGCCCATGCGCAGGTAGGTGCATTTGCGGAAGGCTTCGCCGCGGGCACCGGTGCCCCGCCCGTCCACGCTGACTACGATGATGCCGTTTGCCGCCAGATACTGTTCCCAGCCGAAAGAATATTGGTCAAGCACTTCCTGCGAGCCGGGCCCGCTGTACTGAGTCATCAGCACGGGGTACTTCTTGGCGGGGTCGAAGCCGGCGGGTTTGATGATCCATGCGTTCAACTCAATGTCGGAGGCGGTGCGTATCGTGATAAACTCTTTGGGAGAGAAGGCGTATTCGGCAAGTTTGCTGCGTAAGGCGGCGTTGTCTTGCAACGTGCGCAATTCCTTGCGCGATTTGGTTTCATTGACTGTTATCCGTACGGGGGCGTTGGCGTTGGAATAGCTGTTCACAAAGTAGGCGAAGTTGCTGCTGAAAGTCGCGCGGTTCGTCCCTTCCTGTGCGGTGAGTCTGGTCTTTGCACCCTTTGAGTCAATGGCATAGACGGAGCGGCGCAGGGGGCTTTCTTCGGCTGATTCGTAATAGACTGTCTTGGTGATTTCGTCAGTCCCAAGGTAAGCAGTTACGTCCCAGTTGCCCTGTGTCACTTGGCGTTGCAATACGCCTGTGGGCGAGTATTGGTAAATGTGGGCGTAGCCGTCTTTTTCGCTTACGTAAGTGAAGCCGGCGGCGGTAAAGCGGATGCCATACAGCCAGTCGGAGTTGATGTAGGCTTTGTTCTCGTCGCGCAGTACGAGGCGGAATACGCCGCTCTTGGGGTTGGCGTAGTACATGTTGAAGGCGTTCTGATGACGGTTCAGCGTCAGGACAGCCAGCTGGTCGGCGTTTGCGGTGAAGAGGATGCGCGGGATGTAGGTTTCCGCATCGGCGGGTAGCTCCAGCCTCTTGGTGTCCCGTGTCTGGATGTTGTAGGCATGGAGAGTTGTAACGGAGTTGCGCTCGCCGGCTTTCGGGTATTTGAAGGTATGGAAATCGGGATACAGCCCCTTGCCGTACATCTGCATGGAGTATTCGGGCACCTCCGTCTCGTCGGAGCGGACGAACGCCAGACAGTCGCTGTCGGGCGACCATGCCATGAGCGAGGTGACGGCAAACTCCTCTTCATACACCCAGTCGGTCGTGCCGTTCAGTATCCGGTTCGCTTCCCCGTCGCGGGTAATTTGCAGTTCGGTGTCGAAGTCAAACTTCCGTATCCATATATTGTTGTCAATCACGTAGGCGCACATCCGCCCGTCTGGCGAGAAAGTCGGTATCATGGCTTTCCGCCCCGTGTCGGTCAGCGGCTTCACATAGTTGCGGCGCACATCGTAATCATAGACGGTCGCCTTGAAGGAACGGCGGTAGAGGCGTTCCACGTCCCGCCAGACAAGGATATGATGCCCGTTGCCGCTGATTTCGTATCCGTCGAAGGTGTCGAAGGTACACTCACGCGCCTTGCGGGCATTGAACAGCGTATCCGTCGGCTGCCCCGTGCGATAGGCATAGCGGATAATCATGGTGCGCTCCTTGTTTGTCGCCGTGTAATGTTCGCCGTCAGTGGCGGGACGCATTTCACCGGCAGCCGTAGCCTGACGGAAGTCGCCGCCGACAGCCTCTTGCAGAGTGACCCGCCTGCTTCCCTGCTGTGCCAACAGTCCTGCCGCCGTCACAATCCATACTAAGATACTTACCGCTAATTGCTTCATAAAGTCCTTTCTTTATATACCTGTTTATTTCACCACGGGGGCACGGAGAACACAAATGGCGCAAACATAATATTTTAATGCTTACCGTTTCTTTGCCGACAAATTCTTTATTCCTTTGCCCCCGCTTTTTACCTCTGCATAATTACTACATTAAGAATAACAACAATGAAATCAATCGGTTTAAACATCGACAAGGCATTCGGCACTATTGCCAAAGAGCAGGTATTTGCCCAGGCAGCAAAAGCCGATGCCTCCAACAACCTCCTGCACAGCGGCAAGGGCGCAGGCAACGACTTCCTCGGCTGGCTGCACCTCCCTTCTTCCATCACGGAAGCGGAATTGGCAGACATTGAGCAGACGGCAAACCTGCTCCGCTCCAAATGCGAGATTGTCGTAGCCATCGGTATCGGCGGCAGCTATCTGGGCACAAAGGCGGTAACGGAAGCCCTCAACAACAGCTTCGACCCCCTGCTGACCGACCGCAAGAACCCCGTCATCCTCTACGCCGGGCAGAACATCGGCGAGGACTACCTCTTTGAGCTCTCCGAAGTATTGAAAGGCAAACAGTTCGGCATCATCAACATCTCCAAATCGGGGACAACCACCGAGCCTGCCCTCGCCTTCCGCATCCTGAAAAAGCAGCTGGAAGAGGCTGTCGGCAAGGCGGAAGCCAAACAGCGCATCGTGGCAATCACGGATGCCCGCAAGGGTGCCCTGCGCACGCTGGCTGACCAGGAAGGCTACAAAACCTTCATCATACCGGACAACGTGGGCGGTCGCTTCTCTGTGCTTACTCCCGTCGGTCTGCTGCCCATCGCCGTTGCCGGCATCAGCATCCGCGAACTTGTAAAGGGTGCAGTCTCTATGGAAAAGGCTACCGCCGCCGACATCCCCTTTGCCGACAACCTCGCCGCCGTTTATGCCGCCGTCCGCAACGAACTCTACAAGAACGGCAGGAAGATAGAAATCCTCGCCAACTTCCACCCGAAACTGCATTACATCGGCGAATGGTGGAAACAGCTCTACGGCGAAAGCGAAGGCAAAGACGGCAAGGGCATCTTCCCCGCCTCTGTTGACCTGACTACCGACCTCCACTCAATGGGGCAATGGATACAGGACGGCGAACGCAGCATCTTTGAAACCGTTATCTCCGTTGAAAGCCCCGACCACACCGTGAAAGTGCCTTCCGACGCTGCCGACCTCGACGGTCTCAACTACCTTGCCGGCAGGCGCGTGGACGAAGTGAACAAGATGGCGGAACTCGGCACACAGATGGCACACGTGGACGGCGGTGTCCCCAACCTGAAAGTTTCCCTCCCCGAAGTTTCCCCCTACTACATCGGTCAGCTCTTCTATTTCTTTGAAAAAGCCTGCGGCATCAGCGGCTACATGCTGGGCGTGAACCCCTTCGACCAGCCGGGCGTGGAGACCTATAAAAAGAACATGTTCGCACTGCTGAAAAAGCCGGGTTATTAATGAGGCTGACCGCCCTCACCCCCAAAGCCGTGCTGTTTGACATGGACGGTGTCTTATACGACTCCATGCCCTGTCACGCACGGGCTTGGCTGGAAACAGCCATAGCGCACGGACTGCAAGCCACCGCCGAAGACTTCTACCTCTTTGAAGGACGGACGGGCAAAAGTACCATTGACGAACTCTTCCTGCGCACTTTCCGCCGCAACGCCTCCAAAGAGGAGATGCTATCCATCAGCGAGGAGAAGACCGCCCGCTTCAATGCCCTCAACAGCGAGCAGGTCATGCCCGGTGCCGTTGAAGTAGTCCGGCAGGTAAAAGCCTCCGGACTGCAAACGCTGATCGTGACCGGCTCCGGTCAGCACAGCCTGATTGACCGGCTTGACCGTCACTTCCCCGGCTGCTTTGAGCGGGAGAAAATGGTGACAGCCTTTGATGTCGTCATCGGCAAGCCCCATCCCGAACCCTACCTCAAGGGGCTGCAAAAAGCCGGTGTTTCAGCCTGCGAAGCCCTTGTCGTGGAGAATGCCCCAATGGGCGTACAAGCCGCCGTTTCTGCAGGCATCTTTACCATTGCGGTAAACACAGGCCCCCTCCCCGACAGCATTCTGCTTGATGCGGGAGCCGACCTGCTCTACCCCGATATGCTTAGTCTGGCGGCTGATTGGTCAAATATCACAGCTAATTTGCTCAAATCCGTTGACTGAATAAAAATAACCCTTATCTTCGCGCCCTCAAAAGGTCGGGTAGCTCAGCTGGATAGAGCAACAGCCTTCTAAGCTGTGGGTCCTGGGTTCGAATCCCAGCCCGATCACTTCAATAAAGAAGCGGCAACTGAATATGAATCAGTTGCCGCTTCTCATTTTTATTTAACGTGAGTTCGATATAAGGAGATGGTCGTAACATTATAAGGGATATTACACACATTCCGAAGGAATGTAAGATTTCAGCCCCACATGGAGCGAAGCGGAATGTGGGGTCAAGGAACAACGCCACCAGGGGAGTTCTGAAAGAACGATATAAAATGCAACATATAATATCCGGTCGTTCTTTCAGAACTTATAGGTAACTGTTCTATTGACCCCACATTCCGCTTCGCTGCATGTGAGGCTGAAATCTCTTGTCCCTTCGGGACATCCTGCAAGCTGCATTTTTCAGTTCTTTTATAAGAATTGGAAGAAAGCCCAAGACATTTTCGACCTGAAACCACGCAACACCCGTTAAACATTTTAAAAGGAATTGAGCTGATTGCTTCCGAGAACTTTGAGTTTATCCCCTAACAGGGTTTCAAACCCTGTTACCTTAATAACTTACGGTTGATTTCTTATACAGGTCTTTATTTCAAGAAAAAGCCGCATAATACCGAATAGGGACACAAGTCTTACTTTTTTGGGACTATGGTTTATTATGCGGCTTCCTTTCTTTTTGACTTTGTTGTTTTTAATCCTGCAATATTATCACTTTTTTGCACGGGGCAAATCTAAGGTT
>LBCX01000494.1 GCA_001657575.1 Bacteroidales bacterium Barb4 | reverse complement strand
GCACCTCCTTAAAATCCGTCACCTTTCCGAGATCCCTGTATAGTATTGAATCAGATGCTTTCTATGGTTGCAAGTCATTATACGACATTTATCTTACGTGGTCTACGCCTGCGGACGCGAAGCATCTTTTCGTTGACGGTGGCGCCTTCTATGGGATACATCCGGACTGTAGAGCCCATATAGAGAGTGGTGATGAAGAAAATTGGCTGAATTGGGATAACAACGTTGATGTTAATTGGTGGGGCATTCTCATCGAGCCTAATGCGTATAAGCTTAACGCGATCGCCGCGGATCATCCGGAATGGGGGGATGCGGTCGCCAGGATGATCCCTCGTCAGAACGACCGCCCTCTGCCCGACGGGTATGCGTACTACGACCGTATGGTGGAACTGACGGCCAGACCGGCTGAACATCGTCGCTTTGTAAGCTGGAAGATCACGAGCAAATGGCTGCTTATGGACTGGCGTAAGCCTTTTGAGGGGGTGACCCGGAATCCATTCTCGTTTCGCATGAGCGGGGATGTGACCTACGAGCCGGTGTTTGAATCGGACGTATGTACGGTGAAGGCAGTCTCCCGCGGAAACGGCAGGGTAACGGAGATGTTCGCCCTCACCCCCGCCGGGTGGCAGGTGAACTATGAATTTCCGTATGATGCAACGGTGCAGGTGAAGGCGACCCCCGATGCGGGCTATTACTTTGAGAAGTGGACGGGCGACTGGGGCGAGCCGTTCTTTTCTATCGACAATCCCTATAAGTTTGTTGTGAAAGGAGACATGGCAATCTGGGCGCATTTTACGGAACGCTATATGGTGTACCTGACCACCTCTCACGGCAAGATAATATCGGGCGAAGGCGCCTATAGCTACGGGCAGACGGTAAAGGCAGAGGTTGACGCCGGCGAGGGCTATCATTTTGTGATGTGGACAGACGCAGCGGGCAAGGTGGTTTCCATGAACAACCCCTATCAGTTCTATGCGACAGACAGCACGGGGCGCACAGTCCTTCATGCGGAGTGTGTGCCGGACACGGACGAGTGCCACGTGATGCTGGAGTCGGACGAGGAGGGTGAGATCAGCTCGGGCGCCGGCTGGTATCCGCCCGGTACGGAGGTAAGGGTAGAGGTAGCCTGCAAGGAGGGCTGGCGTTTGTTGAAGTGGACAAACCTCGCGGGCGACAGCGTTTCCGGCGACAATCCCTATATGCTTACGGTGAAGGGGGACATAGCGCTGCGTGCGCATTTTACCAGGATCATTTATCGCGTAAGCCTGTC
>LBCX01000167.1 GCA_001657575.1 Bacteroidales bacterium Barb4 | reverse complement strand
GTCGGAGCTTTTGATAACTATCCCCGTATGGATATACGCATAAAGCCGTTCGGAACCGTCGTGCGCGATTGCGACCTCCCCCCCCGGATAATCATTCCCGTGGAACATCCCAACGTCCTGATACCATTACATTATGAAGAGTATGATTAACTCACAGAAAATTAAGGGTGGCTGATTAACTGCTGCTACCCGGATGCCCCGAAAAAACGGGAGGCTTGTCCTCTGTTTTTTCGGGGCTTTTTCTGTCTTCCTTAACGAAGCCGCCCTCTTTTCAGTCGTCTTTTTAGCAGGATTTAGTAGTTGGTTTTATGCCATTTTGTGCAATCGGTGATTTTTGGCATTTATTTTGTTATGACTGCCCGCATGTACCCCCGACAGGGGTTCCAAACCCTGTCGAGGGTTTATGTCAGATATAATATGTAAAACGCAATATAAAACAGTATGAGCAAACAAGGAAACATTGGGGTTACGAGTGAGAACATCTTCCCCATTATCAAGAAGTTTTTGTATAGCGACCACGAGATTTTTATTCGTGAGCTGGTGTCGAATGCCGTAGATGCAACGCAGAAGCTGAAAACGTTTGCGTCTGTGGGCGAGTTTAAGGGTGAGCTGGGCGACCTGACCATCCGCATCAGGTTTGATGAGAATACGATTACGATTTCCGACCGGGGCATCGGCATGACGGCGGAGGAGATTGAGAAGTATATCAATCAGATTGCCTTTTCCGGTGCGGAGGAGTTTGTTGAGAAGTATAAGAATGATGCCGCTGCCATTATCGGGCATTTCGGGCTAGGGTTCTATTCTTCGTTTATGGTGTCGAAGCGGGTGGAAATTGTTACCAAGTCGTACAGGGACGATGCCGTTGCCGTGAAATGGAGTTGCGAGGGCAATCCCGAATATACGCTTGCGGAGACCGAAAAAGAGGACAGGGGGACTGACATCATCCTGCATATAGATGATGACAACAGGGATTTCCTCGAAAAGGGCAGGCTGAACGGGCTGCTGACCAAGTATTGCCGTTTTCTGCCTGTTCCTATTGCCTTCGGCAAGAAGCAGGAATGGAAGGACGGTAAATATGCGGATACCGAAGCGGACAACATCGTGAACGACACTACGCCGGCATGGGTGCGCAAGCCTGCCGACCTGCAGGATGAAGACTACAAGAAGTTCTACCGCGACCTCTATCCGATGGCAGAGGAGCCGCTGTTCTGGATTCACCTGAATGTGGACTATCCGTTTAACCTGACGGGTATCCTGTATTTCCCGCGCATCAAGAACAATATTGACATGCACCGGAACAAGATACAGTTGTACAGCAACCAAGTGTATGTGACCGACTCGGTGGAAGGCATCGTGCCGGAGTTTCTGACGCTGCTGCACGGGGTGCTTGACTCGCCGGATATTCCGCTGAACGTCTCCCGCTCTTATTTGCAAAGCGACCAGAACGTGAAGAAGATTTCCAGCCATATCACGAAGAAGGTGTCCGACCGTCTGGAAGAGATATTCAAGAACGACCGCCCGCAGTTTGAGGAAAAGTGGGACAGTCTGAAACTGTTTATCCAATACGGTATGCTGACGGATGAGAAGTTCTACGACCGCGCCGCCAAGTTTGCCCTGCTGAAAGATACGGATGACAGGTTCTTTACTTTTGATGAATATAAAACATTAGTCAAGGAAGACCAGACGGACAAGGACGGCTCGCTTGTCTATCTCTATACCAACAGCCGGGAAGACCAGTACAGCTATATCCATGCCGCCAAGGACAAGGGCTACAGCGTGCTGACGATGGACGGGCAGCTGGACGTTCACTTTGTCGGCAAACTGGAGGAGAAGCTGGAAAAGACCCGCTTGGTGCGCGTGGACAGCGACACGGTGGATAATCTTATCCGCAAGGACAATGCCGGCAAGGTCACCCTCGCCGAAGAGCAGAAGACCGCCTTGCAGGAAGTGTTCAAAAGCCAGATGCCCAAGATGGAGAAGGCGGAGTTCTACGTGACCTTTGAGGCGCTGGGCGAAAACAGCAACCCCGTCATGCTTACCCAGAGCGAATACATGCGGCGTATGCGCGAGATGTCTGCCATGCAGCCCGGCATGTCGTTCTACGGGGAAATGCCGGACAGCTATAATTTAGTGCTTAATGCCGACCATCCGTTGGTAAAGAAAGTGCTGTCCGATGAGGAAGCTGCCTGTGCCGACAGGCTAAACCCCATCCTTGCCGACATCAGAGGCTGGGAAGCCCGCCAGTCCGACCTCCGCGACTCCCAAAAGGACAGGAAGGACGAAGAAATACCCGCTCAGGAAAAGGAAGACTTGGAAAATACCAACCGTAAGCTGGACGAACTGCACAAGCAGCGCGATGCCGTCTTTGCCGACTATGCTGCCGGCAACAAGATGGTCGGGCAGCTCATTGACCTTGCTCTCTTGGGCAACGGCATGTTGAAAGGGGAAGCCCTGAGCCGCTTTATCAAGCGGAGTGTACAACTGATAGAGCACTGAGCCGGCATGTGCCGCCGTCTCGCTTTTGCCTGCCTTGCCGGACTGTTGCTTGCCTTGTGCGGCGGCAGTCCGTTGCAGGGGCAGGAGTTACGCAATCCCTTCGATTTCCCGATACTGCTTAGTGGCAGTTTTGGGGAATTGAGGGGTAATCATTTTCATTCCGGTATAGATTTCAAGACGCAGGGGGTGGAGGGCAAGCCTGTTCATGCCGTGGAGGCGGGCTATGTTTCCCGTGTTTCCGTCAGTCCCATTGGCTACGGGAATGTGCTTTACATCAATCATCCGGACGGGAAGACTACCGTCTATGCCCACCTGCAACGCTTTGCGCCCGATATAGCCGCTTATGTCAGGGAACGGCAGTATGCCGATGAAAGTTTCAAAGTAGATATTACGCTTGCGCCCGAACAGTTCCCCGTTGAGCGGGGAGACGTGGTAGCATGGAGCGGGAACACGGGCAGCTCCGGCGGTCCCCACCTGCATTTTGAGGTGCGGGATACGGAAACGGAAGAAGTTCTTGACCCTCTGCCTTATTATCAAAACCGCGTAGCCGACACCCGTCCGCCGCAAATCAGCGGTATCATGGTGTATCCTGTCGAAGGGCAGGGCGTTGTAAACGGAAGCGGGCGCAAGCAGGAGTTCAAACCGTCAGCCGTCCGAAACGGCACATCCTCCCTGACCGCCCGTATCGAAGCATGGGGTAAAATAGGTATAGCCGTCAAAGCCTACGACTACATGGACGGAACATCCAACATCTACGGCGTAAAGGAAATCACCCTGACGGCAGACAATGAGGTTGTTTTTCATAGCGACATCACCCGCTTCGCCTTCGCCGAAACCCGCTACCTGAACAGTTTTACCGACTATGCCGAATGGGATGCCCGCCGCTCTTTCTACATGAAAACTTTTGCCGAGCCGGGCAACCGCCTGCGTTTTATTGACACCCGCAACCGGGGCTATATCACTATCGACGAGGAGCGCGACTATCACCTGCAATACACCCTTTCCGATGCCTTTGGCAACACGACCCGCCTGTCCGTCGTTCTGACCGGCAAGGAGCAACCCGTCCCCGACCCTCCCGCCGACATGGAGCTTTTTTGCTGGAACAGTGAAAACCGTTTTGGAGCCAAAGGTATCCGCCTCGTTATCCCGCGGGGAAACCTGTACGACGACCTTTACTTCCGCTACGCCGTGCGGGAAGACACGACAGCTCTCGCCCCTGTTCACACCGTGCATGACAGCCCGCTGGCTTTCCATGAAGCCGCCCGCCTCTCCCTGCACCTGTCCAAAGACTTTCTGACTGACAAACGGCAGTACGGCATCGTCCGCCTCCGCAACGGTCACCGCTCGTGGATAGGCGGCACTTACCGCAATGGGTGGATAGACGCGCCTATTCGGGAAGCGGGACAATATACCATCGCCCAAGATACCCGCCCGCCTCTTATCACTCCTCTGTCTCCCGCCGCAGGGAAGGGATTGAAGCGGTTGTCATTCCGCTTGACGGACGATTTGAGCGGCATAGCCCGTTACCGCGCAGAAGCAGACGGTCGTTTCATCCTCTTCGAGATGGACAGCCGTTCCGTCATTACCTGCCGACTTGATGAGACCGGACTGCCCGCAGGGCGGCACACACTGACCCTTACCGCTACCGATGCCTGCGGCAATGAAGCGGTTTATACCTGTCCGTTCAGCCTTTGACAACGCCCTTTGCAGGACTTCTGCATAACATCAGCTGCTTAAAAGAACATACATCTTGTCGGATGGTCGTATTTTCTCCGCTGTCTTTATGGAGAAGCGTTCGCCTTTGACGGTTTGCGGTACAGGAGTCAGGTTTACACGTATCTCATCAATGGTTTGCATGACGGCACCGGTGGTTGGGCCTGTGATAAGGATTTCATCGCCTGTGTGCAGACTGCCTGATTCCATTTCAAATTCGGCGACACCCAAGCCGCTGAAGTATTTAATGCCCTTGGCGATGTAGATTTTCTTTTTGGAGGCGGCGGAGCCGTAGGTGCTGCTCCATTCTCCCAAACGCTGTCCCAGATAGTAGCCGTTCCAGAAGCCACGATTGAATACGGTTGTCAGGCGGGTGTTCCAAGCGGCGACTTTATCCTCGTTAAAGGTGTTGTTGCAGCAGGCGGCGACGGCTTCCCTGTAACATTCGGTAACGATGCGGACGTATTCAGGGCCCCGTGCACGACCTTCTATCTTGAAGAGGCGGACGCCGGCCTCTGTCATTTTGTTGATAAAGCCGATTGTTTTCAGGTCTTTGGGGGACATGATGTATTGGTTGTCAATCTCCAGCTCCGTGTCGCTGTCCCTGTCTTTCACCGTGTAGCCGCGCCGGCAAATCTGCATACAGGCACCCCGATTGGCGGAAAAGTTGGTTTCGTGCAGGCTCAGGTAGCATTTGCCGGATACTGCCATGCACAAGGCACCGTGGGCAAACATTTCGATGCGTATCAGTTCGCCTTTCGGCCCCTTGATTTGTTGATGGATGATTTGCCGGTGTATTTCGCTCACCTGCTCCAAATTCAATTCCCGTGCCAGCACTACGACATCGGCAAATCGGGCATAGAACTTCAAAGCCTCAATGTTCGAGATATTTAATTGTGTGGAGAGATGCACTTCCTGCCCGATGTGGCAGGCGTAAGTCATGGCGGCAACGTCGGCGGCGATAATTGCCGACACACCCGCCGTCTTGCCGGCATCAATAATCCGCTGCATCAAGGGAATATCCTCCCCGTAAATAACGGTGTTCACCGTCAGGTAACTCCGCATCCCGTGTTCGCGGCAAACGGCGGCTATCCGGTGCATATCCTCCGTTGTAAAATTGCTGTGCGAAGAGCGTGAACGCATATTCAGCCCCTCCACGCCAAAGTAAATGGAATCCGCCCCCCCCTGTACCGCCGCCGCCAGCGACTCGTAAGAGCCTACGGGCGACATTATCTCAAAGTCCTTCGACACAGCCGCTTTTACTTAGCCGCCGGCGAATAATTCTTGTTCAGCAGTTCAATAACCTCATCAGTAATATTGTAAGTCCCTTCCGACAGCAGGATGTTGTCGCCGTTGGTATTGCTCATGATGAAGTGGAAACGTTTGTCGATGTTGTAAACCTTTAATTGGGAGACGATGGTGTCGCGCAGTGCCCTGTTTAGACGTTCCTGCTCTTGCATCAGGTCGTTGGCGGTACGGTTGCGAAGTTCTTCCACGTCCTGTTGTTTGCGCAGTATGCGCTGTTCTTCCTGTTGGGCACGTTCGCGGGAGAGGAATACGTTGTTGGCTACTTTACGTTGGAATTCGTTGGCATCCTTCTCCAAGTCGCGCATCTTTTCAGACAAGTTCAGTTGGGCGTTTTCCTGACTTCTCATGTGAATGCTGAAAAGGTCTTGCGCATAGTTGTAATTCTCCAAAAGAGAATCTACATTGATATAGGCAATTGGGAGGACTCCAGACAAGTCAATCTTACTTCCCAAATTACTTTCCAATGCTACATTTGCCGCAAAAGATGTTTTCTTTCCGGAGGAAAACTGCAAGGCAAACAACACAATGATTGCCACTGCCAACACGCCTTCAATGATGTAATGAATATTCTTCATGTCCTTTGTATTCTTGTCCCTTATTTCTTCTTTCGCATTCTCCGTATCATTCACGTTCTCCATTTCTCTTTTTATATTTATTGATTTGTTTCTTTCAGCAGTTCGGCGAGGGTTTTCCTGCGAACAGCCTCCCTGTGTTGGGCTTTGGCGCAGTGAATGCCTTGGGCACGGAGTGCTTTGTTTCCATCCAAATGAGTGTCGGGGAAGCGTCCTTCTTTCTTGACGAGGACTTTAATGGCGAGTAATGCCGTGCAAACAGCAAGAATAAAAAGGGTGAGTAACAATGTTGGAAGCATTTCCTTACGTATTTGGGTGCAAATATAAAGGTTTAACCTATTGCACGTTTCCTTTTCGCTTTTTTATTCTGCTTTTTTCAACAGCTGCCTCAAACCTCTGGATGCATTGACTATTCCGTTATCGTATCTTTATTAGGTGACTATATCCAACTTTACAGTTGAAAAATAGTAGTTACTGATGTTACGCAGACGCCCTGAAAGGGGCAAAAGATTTCAGCCCCACATGCAGCGAAGCGGAATGTGGGGTTAAGAATGTATATCAATAAAGTGCTGAAAGAACGATATAAATACATACTATTCTGTCATCCTTTCAGGATACCCCTGACGGCATCGTTCCTGTAACCCCACATTCCGCATTCGCTGCATGTGGGGCTGAAATCTTT
>LBCX01000166.1 GCA_001657575.1 Bacteroidales bacterium Barb4 | reverse complement strand
CCGGAGAGGGCACAGAGAGGCTTGCCCACAGCAGGGTAGAGATGGAATCAATCCGTTCCGCTTCGCCTGCCTCGTTGAGTTTCTTCGGGCGAGGGGCAAGGATAATCAGTTCCTCTTTGGCACGGGTGCAGGCGACGTAAAGCGTATTCAGGTTGTCCACGCAGGCGTAGAGCTTTTCATTGAAATAGTCGGCGGCAAAGCGGGTGTCGGCTAACGCCTTGCCGTAGCGCACGGGCACCATGCGCAGGCGGTCGAATGGCTCCCCGTCGGGCTGGCACCAGAGGATGGGCGGCTTCATCGGCTTATGGTCTATCTCCCACTCGGCGAAGGGGATGATGACCACTTTCATTCCCAAGCCCTTTGACTTGTGAACGGTCAGGATGCGCACGGCGTTCTGTCCGTCGGGGATGGTGACGGGCTTCCGGCAACCGGTCTCGTCCCACCATTGGAGGAAACGCCCCAAGTCCGTCCCTTCCCGCTGCACGAACTCGGCGACCAAGTCGAAGAACGCCTGTGTAAATGCCTGCCCGTTGTCGGGGAAGCGGTCGGCAAACAGGCGGTAGATGCCCTCCGTCATTTCGTACAGCGACAAATGCGACAGCTGCCGCAGGCTTTTGGTATCAAGAACCGTGTCCTTTATATCCGCCGAACCGTCCGTTGCCCAGAGGGCATACTTTGCCATTTGCGCGGCAGTTGCATCGTCCGGATTCTTCATATACCGGAGCAGGGCGACCATCAGGCGGACGGAGGGCGAACTGCCCGTAAAGAGGGCATCGTCGGAAATAATATCATAGCGGTAACGGTCGGAGGGATGCTCCTCCTTATACGTCAGCAGCGTGTCGGCAACCATCGCCCCTTCCTGATTTTTGCGTACAAGTATGGCTATGTCTTTCAACGGATAGCCGTTGTCCTGCAACTGTTCCAACAGAGACGGCAGGCGTTCCAACGCACTCTCCTTCCACGTCCGTTCCTCTTCGTTCTGCGGGATAAACTCCACCCGCACATGCCCGTCCTTTGCGAGGAAGGGGGGGGCAACCTGCTGATAACTTTGCGCATAAGCAGAAACGATGCGGGAAGAGGCTACGGCAAGCCCCTCGTTATACGTTTCCTGCAACAAGGCAGGGGCGGCGGCAAAGAGCGCATTGTTGAAGGCAACGATATGCCGGCAACTGCGGTAGTTCTCTTTCAGCGTTTCCTCCGTCACCTCCGACGGGGGGAAGTCCTTGCGCACCTGCTCGTCCAGCAGTTTCCAGTCGGAATTGCGGAATCGGTAGATGCTCTGTTTGACATCGCCCACAATCAGGTTTGACTGCTTATAGGCAAGGCTTTCTTTCAAGAGCGGGAGGAAGTTGTGCCATTGCATACCGCTTGTGTCCTGAAACTCGTCAATCATGTAATGATCCACCCGCGTCCCCGTCTTCTCGTAGATAAAGGGGGTATCGCTGCCGTCAATCACCTTGCCGAGCAGTTCAGTGGTGTCGGCGATCAGGAGGACGTTCTTCTCCTCGCGGTAGGCGGCAATCTGTCGGGAAATGTCCGAGAGGATGCCCAGCGTGTAATAATGGCGGGCTATTTCTTTGGCAGTATTATAATCCGTCAGGTTGGCGAAAAGGGAGACGATGCCCTTGATGCAATCGTTCAATCCGTTGCCGAAAGCCTCTTGAATGGCTTGGCGTTTGTCCGACGGGCTTGTCTTGGTAAAGCAGCCGTCCATGTTATCCGCCAGAGTGACAAAGGTAGCCGAAGGTGCTTTCATCTCCCCGCCTGTCAGCTTCTCCAAAAAGAACAAGGGCGAACGGCTACCGCCTTTGAAATCGGAAGGGTGCAGACTGTAACGGCTCAACACTTCCAAGCCCTGTTCGCCCAACCGCTTCGCTTCGCTCTCCGTTGAGCGGATAAGGGCGTAAAGGGCGTCCTTGTATTGCTCCAGCAGCTCCTTGTCGGCGATGTCTTCGCTTGCCTGTCCGCTCAAGGCTTTGAACTTTTCGGTGAATACCTCCTTGCCGAGCGCGGTAATGTCCCGCCGCAGGTTCCACTCCCCGCCGCCCTCTATCTTCTCCTCCGCGAAGCGAAGCAGCCAGCCCAGCAATGCCTTGTTCTCCGGCTTGTCGAGACTACTCAACAGCTTGTCGATGGCTTCGGTCAGCACAAGCCCGTAATCCATCTCAATGGCATATCCGCCCTGCAAGCCGATTTCGCGGGTAAAGGCACGCATGGTCTGCTGGAAGAAGCGGTCGATGGTGCTGATGTTAAAGGCGGAATAGTCGTGAAGGATGGCGGTCAGTGTCTGCTTTGCCTGTGTACGCACCTGCTCTTCGGTCAGCCCTCCTGCATCGCACAGCATCGCCAGATGACCGGACGGCTGTCCGGACGACAGCGCGTAAAGCTCCTCAATGATGCGCCGCTTCATCTCGTCCGTCGCCTTGTTCGTAAAGGTAACCGCAAGGATACGGCGATACCCGTAAGGGCGGGCGAAGAGTAGCTTCAGGTATTCACCCGTCAGCGTATGCGTTTTTCCCGCACCGGCGGAGGCTCTGTAAATGGTTAGCATCGTGTTGTATGACCCCTAACAAGGTTTCAAACCTTGTTAGGGGTTAATATTATCAGTCGTTGTAAAGCTGCTAAGCAGTATCTTCTGCTTGATTTCCTTTATTTCGTGAGAAGTGGAGGCAAGGGTGTGGAAGGTGTAGCGGTTGCCATATCTGCTTATGATTTTCGGCATGTCGTTTTCCCCGGCGAGGAAATAGCCGTTTTTAGGCTGTGCCGCTTCAAAGTTGTGGAAGATGTTTCCGGTGTAGAAATTCAAGCCGTAGAGGTTGGGATATTCGCGCAGATTGTTCATTACATAGACGTTTTCTTTGTTCAGCGGGTAGTCCCGCATGATTTGCTCGGCGAAGGGGCGGACGGAAGTGCTTTGGCGTTCGCCGCGCATGATGATGCCGTCTGTCAGCAGGTTGATGCAGAACAGGAGGGCGATGGTGGCGTAGAGTATCTTGATGTTTATCTTGCGGAATATCTGATAGCAGACAATACCGATGGAGAGGAGAAGGAGGCAGATGATAAGGATAGTTGTACAGTCGGGGGAAGCAAGCATTTCCGAAATGGTCTGTACCGCGTGGAGGGTTGAGTTGTTGGTAATATGCAGGGATTGCGCTACGGTGGCAGGGTCGATGCTTCCCGTTATTACGGACAGGAGGGTGATGGATACGGTGATGGCAAGCAAGGCGATGAAACCGGCGAAGACACGGGTGGCTCTTGCACGATATTCTGTTATATATAATATGTATTGCGCAAGGAAGAGGGCGATAAACGGGTAGGCAGGCATTAGATAGACGCTTCGTTTGCTTGACGGAATGGAATAAAAGAAAAGGATGCCGACCAAGGCAACCAGACTGAACAGCCTTATCTTTTCCATACTGCGGATACGCGCCCAAGCATTTTTCAATATCTCCTTAAAGGGCGTTGAAGGCTTATGTATTTTCATGCCGAAAAGGGAAAATACGATGAGAATTGACCAGGGCATGAAGCCTGCCGCCAATGTGGCGAAGTTATACCAGACACCGTTTTCATGTCCGAGACTGTAATCAATCGCCGGAGTATTTATATGGAAGAAACGCCCGAAGTTTTCAGCCGCCACTACATTTAGGAAGTCTTCCCCGCCCTGCTGCCAAGCCGCGAAATACCACAGGAAAGGCAGGAACAGCGAGGATATGCCGGCATACAGCATCGCCTTGACGACAACAATCAGCCGGTATTTATGCAGCATCAGCAGATAAAGCCCAAACACAAACACGGGCAACACGATACCCACCGGTCCCTTCGTCAGTACGGCACAGCCCAAAAGCACGGGAATCGTCACCGGAAGCCCCTTTAACTCCTGCAATTCTTCCCAGCGGTACAGCTGGAAAAGCCCCAGCACCGTAAACATGGTGAGCAGCATATCCACCCGCGCCGTCATGCCCGCCCGATGTATCTCAATACAGGTAATCAGCAGAAATCCTGCCACAAATACCTCCTGAAACTTCCCAATCCGCTTGCCGAAAAAGACCAGCACGTACCCGATAAGAAAGATAAACGCCAACGCGGACGGCAACCGTGCCGTAAACTCATTCACATAGCCTTGCGGACAGGAAAAGGCAGCCATCAGCCAATGCGCCATCGGCGGCTTGTAGGCGAACTCATCGGCATAAGAGGCGGGCAGCACAACGTTGCCCGTTTCCAGCATGGAGATGGCAACGGCTACTTCGCGCGGTTCCCCTTTCGTCGCAAAATCCCCCATGCCAATCCACGGGAGAACGGAAACAATGCAGATTAAAATTGTCAGGGTAACGGGTCTTTGCAGATAAAGGTCTTGAAGAAAAGATGTGCGCATACGTTTGAATAAGATTTAGGAAGCCGCAAATGAAAGGCTTTTTGCGGAATAAAAGCCTACTTTTGCGCAACAATTAAAGATGAGGAGATACAGCAATGGCACGTCCGATAAAAGAAACTCCGGTGTTGACAGGAGAAGATGCAAGGCGATTTGAAGAGCATATGAAGAATTTGAAACCGGTATCGAAGGAGTTCCGTGAGAGCTTGGAAAAATCATACGAAATACTCAAGAAAATACCTACCCCCTTTCAGTTTTGAACGATGATAAACTTGAATGCCTTAACTATTAACAAGCTGGATCAAGATTACGATTTTAAGTGGTTTGATTGCGGCGATGTGGATTTGAACAATTTTTTGTTCAATGATGCCAAGAATTATTACACAGAGATGATGGCTGTAACTTATCTTGTGGAATATGAAGGGAAAACCATAGCCTATTTCAGTTTGCTGAATGATAAAGTTGTATTTGATACATCAAATATTCCGGCAAAAGGTTTTTGGAATCATTTTAATCGCCGTAACAGAATCCCCAATCCGAAACGTCGTAAAAATTATCCTGCCGTGAAAATAGGGCGGCTCGCCGTAGCGAGTGAATTTAATGGTCAAGGCATCGGGCGTTTCATTTTGCATACCGTACAAAAACTTTTGTTGGGAAGGATGGACATTGCCTGTCGTTTCATCACTGTTGATGCTTACCCGACGGCGTTTGATTTTTACAGGAAAAATGCCTTTGAATTTCTATCTGCCGAAGATGTAAAAGAATCAACCCGACTGATGTATTTTGATTTGAAATCTATTCTCCTTCCGTAATCCTCCTTAAATAAAAAATCGCCCGACAGAATGAAACATCTCTGCCGGGTGTTTCTGTCTTCTTAAAACTGTGTAAACGATTTGGAAACAAACTCCATGACCAGCGGCAGCTCCATGCGCCAGTACGTCCACGTGTGCCCGCCGTCCTTTACGCGGTATTCGTGAGGGATTTCGCCCTTGCGGAAGGCGATGTGAAGCAGAGCATTGTCCTCATACAGAAAATCTTCGTCGCCGCAACTGATGTACCAGTGGATTGCTTGGATTTGTTTCAGGTCTTCCGCCGAAGCGTCGGCTAACACACTCTCCACATTGTGACGCTTAAAGTATGCCTTTATCTGCGCATCGGTAATGCCGGGCTGCTGTTCCAGACGGGCTTTCACTTTCTCGAAATCCCAGCCGCCTGTGGAGGCACTCAGCGGTGCGGCAGCCGCAAACAGTTCGGGATGATGCAGGGCATAGTAAATCGTTCCGCCGCCGCCCATGGACAAGCCGGTTACGGCACGGTAACGCCGCTCGCCGCGCACCCTGTACGTCTTTTCCACGTGCGGAATAAGTTCCTGAAAAAAGAAATCCTCGTAATTGAAATCTCCTTTGGCATCGTTGAAATAGCCCCTTCTGTCCGTGTTGGCATCGGGCATGACGATAATCATCGGAGTGGCTTTTCCTTCGGCAATCGCCTTGTCGGCAATGTGCTGCACCTGCCCAAACTGCACCCAACCCGTATGGTCGTCGCCCGAACCGTGCAGCAGGTACAACACGGGATAGCTCCTGTCCGTGTCGTCATATCCCGCCGGCAGATACACCGAATAGTGGCGGTCTGCCTTGAGAATCGTGCTCTTGACCGTCCGTGTTTCAAAGACCTGCCCGCCCTGTGCCAATGCCGCAACGGTTGCGCAAACCAGCCATGCGGCTGCAATAACTTGTTTTCTCATATTGATGTATTATTATTTAATGAATAAAACCATTTTTTTGAATGGAAAGGCTCCCGAAAAAGAGGCTCTGCCCACCGACGGAAACCTTCTGTCCAATGGCGGAGACTCTCCGCCCACCGACAGAAGCCTTCCGCCCAACGGCGGAGACTCTCCGTCCACCGACGGAAGTCTTCCGTCCAACGGCGGAGACTCTCTGCCCACCGACGGAAGCCTTCCGTCCAGCGACGGAGACTCTTCGCCCAACGGCGGAGACTTTCCGCCAAACACTTAATAAGTGTGGTAATCAATCATTTGTGTTTTTCAAATTGCCCAATTATCCGTTTCATATCGTCCGGCAGTATGCGCATCGCACTGTCAATTATATGCAGGGGAATGCGGTCTTTCCCGTAAAAGGCTTCCGCCACAGAGCCGGCCATGCAGGCAATCGTGTCGCTGTCCCCGCCGATTGACACCGCCAGACGGATGCAATCTTCAAAATCCCTGCTTTCCAGAAAACAATTCAACGCCTGCGGAACGCTGCCCTGACAAGTGGGGTCGAACGTGGTGTTTGTTTTTCGGATAACATCCACCGGAACGCCAAGTTCATAGTCAAAACCGTCCACATGCTTGCGGAGATAGTCCGGCAGTTCCTGCTTGTCAACGCCGTTCCTTCCCGCAAAAACAGCGAGCGCAACAGCAACGGCACCCTTGACGCCCTCCGGAT
>LBCX01000493.1 GCA_001657575.1 Bacteroidales bacterium Barb4 | reverse complement strand
TGTATCCGTAAACCCCACATTCCGCTGCGCTACATGTGGGGCTGAAATCTCTTGCCCCTTCGGGGCGGCGTCTCACACAGCCGGCGGTGTGGCTTCACACACGTGGCTGTGTGTCTTCACACCGCCGGCTGTGTGCCCTCCACACACGTGGCTGTGTGACTTCACACCGCCGGCGGTGTGTGCGCCGCATCAGTCCTTCACTCGGAGCGGCACGGCGAAGGTGACGGTGCGCGCGTCCTTGAGTTCCTTGCTGCCTGCCGAGTATTTGGTGACAATCTCTATGGTGTAAAGCCCTGAGGCGAGATTGTCGGGCACGCGCAGACTGAGCATGCCTGCCGTGTTGATGGCAATCTCCATCGCCTTGAAGCGGTCGCCAAGGATGTTGATAAAGAAGACGCCGATGTCGGCGCCCGTGCCGACAACCTTAATCTTTGAGCCGAAGAGGTGCGCCTGATGTCCGGGGGTAAGGATTTCATCGGTCAGGTCGCTGGCGATGTCGAGCACGTGCTCGATCAATCCCTCTACGGCGGCGATGCCCTGAATGACGACTTTGGCTTCCTCTTCAATGATTTTGCGCAGCGCGTCGAGGATGTAGAAGTTAATCTTGATGGCGTGCTTCTCCCTGTTGAAGGCTTCGGTGACGGAGTCGAAAGTACCGGTCACGCTGGCGGAGAGGCGGAAATAGTGCAGATTGGCGGAATAGCCCGCGAGGAGGATACGGATCGTTTCGTTCAGAAAGCCGCGTACATGCTGTTTGGCTTCATCCACGTTGCCAATGATTTCGCCGCGGGCGGCGCCGGACTCGACGATGTCGTCAACGCCGGCACTGTTTTCTGTTTGGGGGTGGGCAAAGTATTTGCCCACCACATCCGGGAAATGGTTGTCGTACAGCAATACCTTGAGGGTGTACGCCAGCTCTTTGAGTTTGTTAAACATAGTGATTAGTATTTAGAAGTTAGGAGTAAGTAGTAAGTAGTTGGGGGTTTGGGGGTAGAGACGCAATGCATTGCGTCTCTACTTGGAGGATGTTGATTATTGCTAAGTCCTCGTAGAACTGCGGTGTGCAAATGCCCCGAAGGGGCAAGAGATTTCAGCCCCACATGCAGCGTAGCGGAATGTGGGGTCAATACGGGATTAACGTGAGGAAATGTAGGGGGATGCAATGCGAGGCAAACGCCCTGAAAGGGCAAAAGATTTCAGCCCCACATGGAGCGCAGCGGAATGTGGGGTATAGACGGGTACATACAAACAAAGCCCTGAAAGGGCGATACAAATACAG
>LBCX01000165.1 GCA_001657575.1 Bacteroidales bacterium Barb4 | reverse complement strand
AAAAAGAGTATTGACGCCTGTTTGAAAGAGACGGACAGGATGTTGAATGACAGGAATAAGCGGATGGTACGGTTCAAGTCTTCGGTTCGCGGACAGTTGGAACGGGAGCGGGATAAACCTGCGAGTGAGAAGAGTGCATGGAATGCTTCAAGCGGTATGACAGAATCCCCTTTTGGCTGCTGCAGGTTTAAGCGGTCAAGAAATCCGCTGCACGGAGTGACTGCCTGTGCATTGATTTTACCCTTACTCACACGGACAGGTGACAGGGACCGGCCTTCCGCGGTTGAGTTCAGGCGTTGTCCCGAGGGTGTTTTTATGAATGATTTGGAGAGTTGGACGAAAGGCAGTCTTACGGATAGTCTTGCGGTTAAGAGGATGAATACACTTGCCGGATGAAACAGGGGATTTGATATTTTGGACACCCTACCCGAAGGGACATCCTGCAAGCCGTAATTTCAGGTTCTTATGTCGAACTCACATTAATATAACTTTACCCTGTAATCCAATGCCGGCTCCCTGTCTCCCAACAGCGGAACATATTTGAAGTTCTTCCCTCTCCTTTCTTCAAACTCCGCCTTAGCCTCCGATACAATCTTAGGATTAGTGTACAACTCAATAGCCGTAAGCGCAAACACCCGTGCAGCATTCATCAACCCCTTGGTACCAATCGTTGAACCACCTGCCGCCGCATTCTGCCAGCTGTGACCCGCGCTTCCCGGCACAAATACAGCCGTACCGAAACTGACCGTCGGAACATTCCAGCTCACATCCCCCACATCCGAAGAACCGCCCCCCGTCGAAGGTCTCTCATCCGCCAAAGGCTGTACCGTTTCCACATCCTTCAACGTGGAAAGATCATTGTTCAACCCCTTCACAATCGCCTCTGCAAAAGCCCGTTCCCGCTCGTCATACCTCACACCGCCGACAATCTCCAATTGCCGCTGCACCGTCTCCGCCAGCTTTTTATTATGCAGCTTCTCATAAAATCCAGCGATAACCTCAGACGATACACTCGTCCGCGTCCCCCTCGCAGCCCCTTCCGCAGCCTGTCCGACCCAATCAACCAAATCCGACAGCACCTCCCTCTTTGGACTCCTGATGTAATAAGACACCTTCGCATAGTCCGGCACAACATTCGGAGCCTCCCCCCCATTCGTTATCACATAATGTATCCGCGAAGAAATCGGAACATGTTCCCGCAACAAATTCACCATATAATTGAAAGCCTCCACACCGTCCAACGCCGAACGCCCCTTGTCAGGACTCCCCGCCGCATGAGCAGCCACCCCGCGGAACGTATAATCAATCATCTGCACAGCCGTCCCCGACCCTACACTCACCCCGTTGCCCGTCGCAGGATGCCAGTCCAGCACAACGTCCACACCCGCGAAAAGCCCCTCGCGCACCATATACACCTTCCCGCCCCCGCCTTCCTCGGCAGGCGTACCAAACACCTTAATCGTTCCCGCATGACCGCTTGCCTCCAGCCATTGCCGGATGGCAACCGCCCCCGCAACCGAACCCGTACCGAACACATTATGCCCGCAAGCATGACCGTTCCCACCCTCCGTCACCGCCTTCTGATAAGGCACCGTATCCTGCGACAGTCCTGGCAGTGCATCAAACTCGGCAAGAATACCAATCACCGGGCTGCCCGCCCCATACGTCGCCGTAAAAGCCGTAGGCATACCCGCCAGCCCAGCCTCCACCGTAAACCCGCTCTCCCGCAAATGCTCCTGCAAAAACCCCGAACTCTTCACCTCCAAAAAACCCAATTCAGGCGTGCTCCATATCTGCTTCTGCAACCTGTCATAAACCCCAAACGACCGGTCAAGATACTCCCCTGCGGCATTCTCCCCTGCCCCCTTCTTCTTTCCCTTTTGCGCATAACCGCTTGCAACCACCGCGCATACGCACAGCAACACCAATAAACCCCTTTTCATATACATTCCATTTTAATAAAAACATTTATACTGATTGATGCGAAATAAAACGCTCCTGCCGCTCTGTGAAATACCACAAATAGGGTATTTTCTCTTTTCTCCTGTTTTCCTTTGCCCGTCCGTTTTTTTTTATGGACTTTCGCGCCGCCAAAATAAAAGCATCACCATAGTTCTTTCGGACTGTGAGGATAACAAAACAAACGGAGATGCCGAAAACCGTACAGAGTAGGCGCAAAGAATACATTATTTAGCATGAAAAAAGTCTTTTTTCTTATTGTTGCATTACTGATTATAACAAACACGGATGCGCAAGTATCGTTTAGTGCCAAAGTTATCGGCGGACTGCCCGGTTACATCGGAGATGTTGATGAAACTTTCAGCGACAGGGATGCCGAAACAAAATTCAAAGTAGGTTTTAAGATCGGAGCAGGTGTGAATTATGCCTTTTCTAACAACTTCAGTCTGCAATCAGGCTTGTTCTTTTCACAAAAGGGAGCGAAGTATGAAGGAGAAGAAGAAGGGCAAAGAGACGGGGATCCTGCCGTGCCCATAGCCGTTACCTATAATCCTTTGTATTTGGAAATTCCCGTATTGGCTGCGTATAAGTTTCAGATGACCGATCAGGTGAAACTGTCGCTCAGTGCCGGTCCGTATTTGGCTTATGGTTTAGGAGGAAAGGCTAAACAGGAAGAAACTTACGGTGACATAAAACTATCTGTGGATGCTAACCTCTTCTCCAAAACTAAAAGAAGTGACGAGAATATAAATGCCCTGTTGAAACGCTTCGATGCCGGTCTGGCATTCGGTGCAGAGGCTGAAATTGGCAAAATCCTTGTTTCATTAAATTACGATTTAGGCTTGTATAACATCTACACAAACAAGACTAACGACAAAGATGATAACAACAAATACTCCCTCAAAAACAGCGGTCTCTGGCTGGGAGTAGGACACAAGTTCTAAAATCGATTGTTTTTTTACTCTAACAAAGAGGCGCAAAATAGTGTGCCTCTTTGTTTCTCATTTTCCTTCGCTCGCCCATTTTTTTTTACAGACTTTCGCGCCGCCCAAATAAAAGCATCACCATAGTTCTGTTTGGACTATGATGCCGATGCGGCGCAAATGCCCTGAAAGGGCAAGAGATTTCAGCCCCACATGCAGCACAGCGGAATGTGGGGGAATGCGAAATTAATGTGTGGGGAATGTAGAGGGAATGTGGCGTTGCACAAATGCCCTGAAAGGGCAAAGGATTTCAGCCCCACATGCAGCAAAGAATGTGGGGGAATGCGGGGATTAATGTGTGAGGGAATGTAGAGGGAATGTGGTGTTGTGCAAAGCAAAGGATTTCAGCCCCACGGAATGTAAGGTTTAAGATAAAGTTCTGAAAGAACAATACAAACAAGCAAATGATGGTTTACAATGCAATATATTATTCTGCCATCCTTTCAGGATGTCCCTGACAGGGTCGTTCTTATAACCCCACATTCCGCGTCCCGACGTGCCGCTTCGCTTTACGTCGGGCTGAAATCTCTTGCCCTTTCAGGGCATTTGCGCCGCATCGGCATCATAGTCCAAACAGAACTATGGTGATAACAAAGCAAACGGAGATGCCGAAAACCGTATAGAGTAGGCGTAAATTATAAATAAATTGTATGAAAAATGTTTTATTGATTTTTTGTGTTCTTATGTTTAGCTCCTGTGCTACTATTTTTTCAGGGACTAAAAGCAAAGTCGTTTTTGATTCAAATGTGAATGTGAACGAAGAAACAACTTTAATGGTTGACGGAGTAGAACATTCTAATGTGTCATTCCCGTACACGACAAAGGTGAAAAGAGGCTTTAGCCAAACTATTGCAAAGGCAGAAATTCAGGGATATAAACCTGCTACTGTTGTGATTGGTAAAAAGTTTAACTTTTTATCACTTTTAAGCCTGCCCAGTTGGGGACTTATCGGTTTTGGAGTGGATGCGGCAACAGGCGCAATGATGAAGCCTGAATACAAGAACTATATCTTTGAATTTGAAAAGTTAGAGGAAAAATAAGGAACATAAAAAAGGCTTCGGTATGATAACCGAAGCCTTTCTTTTTGCTGCCTTTGACCGAATGCTATTTCTTGTTTCTATTTCCGTAGCGGCTCATGAACTTATCAACACGTCCGGCACTGTCAACCAATTTGGTTTTACCGGTATAGAACGGGTGGGAGGTGCTGGAGATTTCGACCTTCACCAACGGATAATTTGTTCCGTCAATGTCAATGGTTTCTTTTGTGTTTACGGTTGATCGGGTGATAAAAACGTCCTCGTTTGACATGTCCTTGAATACCACGGGACGGTAGTTGCCGGGATGAATACCTTTTTTCATTGCGCTTATCTTTATTATATGCTTGTTTTCTGCAAACGGTGTATCGGGCGATACGGTAAATCGGGTGGCAAAAGTATGGATAAGAGTTTAACGTGCCAAGAAAAACACTTTATTTTTCACAGCGGCTTGATTTCGGTGGATTTTATGCGCCGGAAAGGTGATTTGGCGTATATTTGCGCCGCTTTATATATTAATGTAAATCATATTACAATGGTAAGTTACAAAGAGTTAGGCCTTGTGAACACAAGGGAGATGTTTAAGAAGGCTATGGAGGGCAAGTATGCCATTCCTGCGTTCAATTTCAACAACATGGAGCAGATGCAGGCTATCATTCAGGCGACGGCGGAAACGAACTCGCCGGTGATTTTGCAGGTGTCCAGCGGTGCCCGCAAATATGCCAACCAGACGCTGCTCCGTTATATGGCGGAAGGTGCCGTGGCGTATGCCAAAGAGCTGGGCTGCAAGCATCCGCAGATTGTTCTCCACTTGGATCACGGCGATACGTTTGAGCTGTGTAAAAGCTGTGTGGACTTGGGGTTCTCTTCCGTAATGATTGACGGTTCACATCTTTCCTACGATGAAAATGTGGCTTTGACGAAGAAGGTCGTTGAATATGCTCATCAGCATGATGTGACCGTAGAAGGCGAACTGGGCGTGTTGGCGGGCGTGGAAGATGAGGTCAGCTCCGACCATCACACTTATACCGAACCGGATGATGTTGTCGATTTCGTTACCAAGACGGGTTGCGATTCACTGGCTATTTCCATCGGTACTTCTCATGGAGCCAACAAGTTTACACCGGCACAGTGTACGCGCGATGCAAAGGGCAACTTGGTGCCTCCTCCCTTGCGTTTCGACATTCTGGAAGAAGTGGAAAGAAAAATACCCGGCTTCCCTATCGTACTGCACGGGGCGTCATCCGTTCCGCAGGAAGAAGTGGCAACCATCAACAAGTACGGCGGTGCCCTGAAAGATGCCATCGGTATCCCCGAAGAACAACTGCGCAAAGCGGCCGCTTCTGCCGTTTGCAAAATCAATATCGACTCCGACAGCCGTCTGGCTATGACAGCCGCCATCCGCGAAGTATTTGTACAGAAACCCGGCGAATTCGACCCGCGCAAATACTTGGGCCCGGCTCGTGACAATGCGAAGAAGCTGTACAAGCACAAGATTTTAGAAGTGTTAGGCTCTGCTGAAAGACTGTAAGATAGGGCGGTAATCAAGTAAGCGATAGAACCCCGAAAGCGGTGTACATACTTCGTTTTCGGGGTTTGTTGTGTGTTGTTGCATGGGAAAAGCCATACATTTGGCGGCTCTAAATCAGTGAAGAAATAAAACTACGGAAGGATGAAAACCGCTTCTTATATACTTGCTGCCGCCCTGAGCGTGTCCGGCATTGCCCATGCACAGGAAAACGCGACAGAGAACCGCCTGAACCGGGAAATGACCCTTGAACGCGAATACAATCCCGCCGTGCAGGATGCCAACAAGGTGAACACCCTCCCCGCTGTCAAAGAACCGGAAGTGCGCAAAGTGCCGGTCGATTATACCGATATTACCTTCCCTGTCAATCCTCCCAAGGAGTTTAATCTCTTTCCCGCCGGTAGCGTTATGGCTGTGCCGGACTATGACCGCCACCGCGGCTATTTCAACCTTGCCGGCGGCACATATCTGAACCTCAACGGCGACTTCGGCTATCACCTTCTGCACACGGATAAAGACCGGCTTAACCTTTTCCTTTCCCATCGTTCGACCAACGGGACGGTGAAATATATCCCGCATGAAGAGGTGCCTATCCGCCCCGAAGATGAAAAGGTGAAAGCCAAGTTGAATGATAATCTCGGCGGCTTCTCCTACCGCCATGCTTTCGACAAGGCAGCTTTCAAACTCGGTGCCCGCTATGGCTATTCTACCTTTAACTACTACGGTTTGCCTGCCGAACCTTATGCTTGGATATGGGGATACATGCCTGAAAGCGGTACAGCCCTGCCCGTTGCCGGCGACCGCGAAACCAATCAGGTCAATCAGCTGTTTCATGCCTACACGGGCATAGCATCAAAGGAGGATGCCCCGACAGGCTATTCGCTGGATTTGGGCTTCCGGAACTTCTCCTATAAATATGGTATCGGAACGATAGCGGAAGGTACTGCTGAACGCACCTTTGATGCAAAGTTTGACCTGAATGTCGCCCTCGCCAACGGGCAACGTTTGGGTGCCGCCGGACATATCAACTATTTCAACTACGCCCTGCCTCCGGAAATAGAAACTCCTTACAGCTGGTATAACAGTCTGTTTGAAAACTATATGGAAATGACCCTTTCCCCTTATTATAAAATAGAGGGGAGCGACTGGCACGTCAATCTGGGCGTAAACGTCATCTTCTTCACCGGCGCGGACAAAAAGACACTGCTTACCCCCAATCTCTTTGCCGACATGAAAGTTGCCGACAAAATCGTGCTCTATGCCGAGGCAACCGGCTCGCTCCAATCCAACAGCCTGTACGACGTATCGCGCCTCAACCGCTACATCAGCCCGACC
>LBCX01000492.1 GCA_001657575.1 Bacteroidales bacterium Barb4 | reverse complement strand
CAGCTCCTTTTCGGGAGACAAACTTCTTGCCCGTGTCAATTCGGGTGAAGTTATATTGAACAAGGAACAGCAGGATAACATCTATCGCTCAATGACGTCTGGACACGATTCGTCCGGAGGCGGTGATGTTCGATTTGAAATTGCAGGTACGAAACTTGTCGGCGTTCTTTCAAACATTAACAGGCAGCAGAACAAGAGGAATTGAGCAATGGCAACAACAGTCTATTCATATTCATTCGACAGTCTATCCCGCGACATCAGCGGGAAGAACATCCCGTTTCGTGTCGATATTGTCGATGACCCATATGTTCCTCAAGCTGTTATTGAAGAAGATGCCCCCTCCCCTACCCCATCTGCCGATACTCCGAAGTATTACGGCGGAGGCGATCCTTTTGTCGTGACATACGATTACAAAGAGAAGCTAACCCCCATACTTGGATCGGGGGCGACTTTTGAAATGGTTGTTACTGAAAACTTTCTATCGAAAAACCTTTTCACGGACGATATACGAAAATACAAGGTAGTTCTATACAAGTCCGGCATACTCGAATGGGTAGGCTGGCTTGAATCCGAAACCTATTCCGAAAACCTTGCCGACAGTGCTCCCTATCCGGTCACGTTCTACGCCGCCGACTTTAACGTTTTGAAACGTGTCAAATTTTTGGATAGAAAAAACGGAAACAAGCCGTACAAGGGATTTAACAGTTTATGGGAAATCCTCCGCATATGCTATGGCGCGTTGTGGCTTGCAGGGGGATTGAAAGAAGAAAATGTATTTACCACCACGTCCAACGAGACGGGCAGCGGGGTAAACATGCTTAAAAATACCGTTGTCTCGCAGGAAAACTTTTACGACGAGGACGGAAAGCCCATGAGCATGTACGATGTGCTTGAAGAGGTTTTGCGACCGTTCGGTCTGGTAACCTTTATCAGAGGCTGGGAAATCTACATTGCCGACTACAATACCATATACGACAATGCGAAGTTTAATTTCGGCACAATCATAGACAAGACAAAGATAGACGGGCGTAAGGCCGTCACAAGTACGGCTTCAACTTCCGGCAATTACGGCTTTGAAGATTTGAAGAACAACCTTACCGTCACGGCTTCACGTTACGCTTCAATTTCGAAAATTGATTATTCCATTCAGAAGAGTGAACTTTCCGAGCTGTATCAGACGATAACAAGTCGCGATACGCAAGTGAAGTACGAACTGTTTCATGCCTGCAAGGACTTCATAATTAAAGGGTCGTCGGCGACAAGTCCGGCGTTTCTATGC
>LBCX01000491.1 GCA_001657575.1 Bacteroidales bacterium Barb4 | reverse complement strand
ATACTTTTTCATATCCCTGTGTTTGAAATCCAAAAAGAAAAGAAGGGTACTTGAAATAATCCCAAGAACCTTAATAACTTACGGTTGATTTCTTATACGGGTCTTTATTTCAGGGAAAAGCCGCATAATACCGCATAAGGACGCAAGTCTTCCCTATTCAGGACTATGGTTTATTATACGACTTCCTTTCTTTTTGAATTTGGTGTTTTTTATCCTGCAATAGTAACGCTTTTTCGCACGGGGCAAATCTAAGATTCAGGACTTCATTGGGAGCGTATCCTTATAACCCCACATGAAGCGAAGCGGAATGTGGGGCTGAAAATTGTCCCGTTGGGACTTGCATAATATCGGTTTATACTACGGATATAAAGTTTTCAGGATTCCTGCCGCTTACATTCTTATAATACGACCGGATGTTTTTCATATCCTTGATGATATCGCCAGTGGGGTGGAAAACGCCCAACGTACCGATTTCCTTTTTCGCATAGTCCATATAAATCAGCAGAACAGGGACTTCTGCCACTTTCGCTATATGGTAAAATCCCTTTTTCCATTCCTTCACCGGTTTGCGGGTGCCTTCGGGAGTGATGGCGACTTGAAAGATGTTGCGTTTATTAAACTCTTCCACCATCTGCTCAGTCACCAAAGCCGCCTTGCGACGATCGACAGGCACGCCGCCCATATAATTGAGCAACAGACCAACGGGAAAGAAAAACCATTCCTTTTTTATCAGGAAATGAGCATTGCAGCCGATAGATGTATAGAATATTTTCCCTACGATAAAATCCCAGTTGCTCGTGTGAGGGGCTACGCAAATCACACACTTGGGCAGTTCCACACCTGCCAGCGACCCGTATTTCCAACCCGCTGCGCGAAATATCTTCTTGGCAAGCCAACGGCTTCCTGCCCCTATTTTCCTTTCAGACATAATTCTTTATATTGCTATACCCGTTGTGCATTTAGAAAAAAGTAAAAAAAGATTGTTCATTTGACTAAAAAGTAGTATATTTAACTGTCTGACAAACGATTAAATATAATGAACAATCTGATACAAAATTACGAACTTATTTTGAAAGAATTGACAAACCTTTGCCTGGATATAACAGGTTTCAAACAAATCAGACAACCAAAATTATCTGATTTGGAGCTGGTTGCGCTAAATTTGACTGCCGAGTACATGTCTTTCAATTCTGAATTACAGTTGTTTAGAGTCATAAAAGGAACTTGTCTTGACAACAAAATAGACCAGAGCGTTTACAATAGGCGCAGAAGAAAACTCTTT
>LBCX01000490.1 GCA_001657575.1 Bacteroidales bacterium Barb4 | reverse complement strand
TTTCAAACCCTGTTAGGGGGTAAATAACCCTCACATCCCACTCATCACTTCACCACAAACTTCCTCGCTACAATCCTCTCTTCCCCTTTCGCCGCATTCAGTATATAGACGCCTGCCGGCAACGCCGTTGCATACTCGGCATCATCGCCGTCCGCCATGAATTGCAGCACCCTTTCCCCCGTCATCGTATCAATCGAAATGAAATACCCGTCCAGATGGACAAGATGCAGCACACCCTCCGCATGGTATGCCCCGGCTTCCCTGTCTGATGGCAGAAACTCATTGCCCTGACTGCCGCCGTTGCCTTCGCCGCCGTTGCTTTCGCCGCCTCCTTCGCCTTTTTCGCCGCCTTCCCTTACAAAGTTTGCCCTGTAGGAATCAAAGGCTGTCCGTATCAACAGGAAACTGTATGAATCCGCGTTGCCAACCTGTACGGTAAGTTTCTCGCCCGCCGTCCATCTCGCAAAGCGGTAGCCCGAATCGGGAAAGGCAGTCAGCGTCACCTGCGATCCGTAGTCATAATATCCGCCGCCCGTTACCCGTCCGCCAGCCGCAGCCTCCGCCGTCACAAGCATCCGTGCCTCCGAGAACACAGCCGTCAGTTTCACATCCTCCTTTACGGCAAACCTGTACGGATTGTCCGCCGAAAGACTGTCGCCCGCTGCATTTTCCCACCTTACAAGGTGATAGCCGTAATCCGCCGTCGCCACTGCCACGGCTCCAGCCCCGTGCGTATAAGTGCCGCCGCCCGACGTTATCCTGCCGTGTTCGGCGGCAAACAAATTCACCTGATAGATGTTGGAAAAATACGCCTGCATTTCCGTGTCGCCCTTCACCGGAAACGTATAGGGATTTTCAGCCGAAAGACTGTCGCCCGCCGCATTTGTCCACTTCACCAAATGATACCCTTTCTTGTCCGTGTCTGCCGCTGCCGTGACTTCTGTCCCATACGTATAAGTGCCGTCGCCCGATGTGATCCGGCCGTCCACGGCGGACAGACTCACGAGGCAGCTGTTTGGGGCAAAATGTGCCCGCATGACCGTGTTGCCCTTCACCGTAAACGTAATGGGATTTTCAGCCGAAAGCCAGTCGCCCGCTTCATCTGTCCACGCGACAAAATGATGCCCCTCATCCGCCGCTGCCTCTGCCACGATTTCTCTCCCATACGTATAGGTGTCGTTGCCCGATGTGATCGTACCGTTTTCGGCGGACAGACTCACGCGGTAGCTGTTTACGAAAAAATGCGCCTGCATCTCCGTGTCGCCCTTCACCGGAAACGTAT
>LBCX01000164.1 GCA_001657575.1 Bacteroidales bacterium Barb4 | reverse complement strand
AACAACCTCATCAAGAAAGGCATTGCCAGAGTGAAAGTATTGGACACCGCTTCCAAATGGTTTGGTGTAACCTATGCTGCCGACCGGCAGGGCGTAGTTGATAAAATCCAAGCCCTTGTAAACGCCAGTGAATATCCGGACAGGCTGTTCCAGTAGTTCATATAAGTTCTTTTATTCGGCAAAGTAATGCCTGTATTGCTCAGGTATCCCACCAATTTCTTTTATCCGGATGTCTTTATAGAATACTTCGCCGGCTTCGCTTTGAAGTAGCAGTTTCCCCTCATCCAAAGGCTGTGCCTTGTTGCCGCCCCTATGGAAGTGGCTTTTTTTATAACATACGCAGATGCTTTTTTCAATAATTCCATGCTTTCGCCCTTGTATTTTATCGCTTCCCACAGGTGGGAAGCTGTGGATAAGAGGCGAAGCCGTCAGGATAAGAGGCGAAGTGCCCGTCTGAATCTCCTAAACTCTTAGGAGATTAAACATAAAACTCAGATACCCCTATTCTTATGATGCACTTGCGTGAATCATAAGAATAGGGGTTCAAGATTTCAGCCCGACGGAATGTGGGGTTACGGGAAGGTAACGGCAAGGGAGTCCTGCAAGGACACCCGAATTCAGCCCGACGTAAAGCGAAGCGGCACGTCGGGTTATGGAAGGGGCGACACGGTGGAGTCCTGCAAGGACGATATAAATTGCAAATGGTGGTTTACAATGCAATACATATCCGGTTATACATTCGGGCGCCCTTTCAGAACTCCCTTGCCGATACCATTCCGTAAACCCCACATTCCCCAACGTTTTACGTCGGGCTGAAATCGGGCGTTCTTTCAGAACTCCCTTGCCGCTGCCATCCCGTAACCCTACATTCCGCTGCGCTGCATGTGGGGCTGAAATCTCTTGCCCCTTCGGGGCGTCTGCGTAACATCAGGGGGGCATGAACGAGTGATTAACGTACCGTAAACAAATAGCCCAGCTTGACGGAAATGACTTGCGGGGAAGACTTCGGGAAGAAGTCTTTTTTGCTGTTGCCGTAGATATTGCCCAAAGCAAAATAATAACGGCTTTCCAGCAGGAAAGAGCCGATGCCGGTGCGTAACTCCAAGCCCGGCCCGCCGCAAAGTCCCCAGTCGAACTTGTTTTCTACCGCCATACCGTGTTGCTCGTTGGTACGGTTGGGCTGATTGCCGTTCAGGTTTTCATCGGTTGATTCGCTCGGCATATAGCCGATTTTGGGCCCGGCATTGACAAAAAAGCGGACACGCTTCCTGCCGAAATAGAGATGAGTGAGAAAAGGCAGTTCGATGTAATTCAGTGTGCGGCTGTAGAAGTCTTCCTTCCAGCCCTGTTGGGCGTAATTCAGTTCGGCAATCAGTCCCAGATGCTCCTCCGTAATCCACCGTACAACCAATCCGCCCTGCCGCCCAAGCAGCAATCCCTGATCCACCTTGGGCGTGAAGCCGACAGAGGACAGCGTGACACCACCCCCGAAGCCGAAAGCCAGCTCTCTTTTGAAAGGCTGCTGCGCCCTGCCGGAAACCGTTGTCAGGCAGACCCATACCGCCATGCAGAACAGCCGCTTCATCAGTGTATTTTATTGCGGGTGACGGTAAAATCATCCCGATATTGCACGATAAAGACGTTGATATTGATAAAGCCGCCCCAATTGCTTACCGGCTTGAAGGCGAAGTCCGTCTGGAGGCTGTGGTAATTAATCTTGTCGAGGTTGTTCTCAAAGTTCGAACCGTATTTCTTCATGGCTTCAAAGAAGTACATGCCCGTGTCAAAACCGAGTATGCCGTATTTCGGGAATATATTGATAAGGTTTTTGCTGTACCAGTCCTTGTATTCGGTATAGAACTGCTGAACGGCGGGCGACAGGTTGTCGGCATAGAAATTACTGTATATGTAGGTGTTCATGGCGTAGAAGTCGTCCAAGGCTTCGCGCAGATAGGTTTGCCAATCCGGATAGCCGAACAGGCAGATGTTATAGCCGGCACTGCCGATGCTGTTTGTCAGCATCCGCAACGGGTTTCTGATTTTGTCGAGGGCATCCAGAGAAGAAGAAGTGGGGAGTACGATGTTCCGCTTCTGAGGGTCGAACGCCGCCTTTACATCCGGCACGAACGTCTCCTGACGGAAAGGGATTTCCTTGTAATGGATATGCTTGATGTCCATTTCCTCCTTGAATGTACGGATAAAATCTCCCTTCTCCTTGTCGTCCTGAATCCGCACAATCACGATATTGTCTTTGGCAAAGAGACTGCAGCCGCCTTGTGCCGCCTTGGAATACAAATAGGAGTGGGGAGTATTGACCTGATACACATTCCGGTTGGAAAGCACATCATCGTTCAGGGAGTTGAAGGGTATCACATACTTAATCGTATGCTGCTGGGCAAAGACGGCTATCAAGGCGACTTGCTCGTTCTGCACGCCGCCGATAATCAGATCGGCTTTCAACAAGACTTTGTCTTTCAGTATCTGTTCGAGCTGCTGCGTACCGTCGCCCGTGTCAAACACCGAAAGTTCGAGGGAAGCCCCCCGATTGCGCATACTGTCAACAGCTATCAGCAACCCCTCGTAATATTCGACAAAGCGGGAAACGGCAGCGGTCTGTTTGGAAGAGAAGGGCAGCAGCAAGACCACTTTCAGCGGCGGTTCTACCTTTTTTATCTGCTTGTCAGCCGTCAGCAGGGCGTTTACTTCCTTTTCGACAGGAGCCTTCGGTTGCTTCGGAACGTCCGCCTTTACGGCATTGCCGGCGCCGGCAGACAGTTTAAGCACCATGCCGGCTTTCAACTCCTTTTTCAATGCGGGATTGAGTTTCAGCAGTTCGGCAGGGGAGATATTAAACCTGTGGGAGAGGCTGTAAACGGTTTCCCCGCGTTGAACGGTGTATGTTGCCGGCTGGGCGGAGGAAGGGACGGGAGAGGAAGGGACGGGAGAGGAGGGGATGGGAGGGACGACTGTTTTCACCTCCCCTTTCCGGGCATTCGGGATGCGGATAATCTTTCCGGTGGTGAACGTGGAAGCGGACAGTCCTGTGTTGGCTTCTATAATCCTCTCAGCCTGTACCTCATATTTAAGAGTAATGGAATAAAGCGTTTCGCCTGCCTGAATGGTATGGTATGTATAATTGTCCGCTGCCTTTTGCGGGATTTTCAGAACGACACCCGCTTTGATCCCCTCTCTGCTGCCCGGGTTCAACCGGTACAGCTCATCCTGACTCACGCCGTACATTGTGGCAATGGCATAAGCCGTCTGCCCGCTTTCCACGGTATGAAGAAAGACCTCCTGCCGGTTGTCGGCTTGCGGAGTTTGAGTGGTCTGTGCGGCGAGCGGCAACAGACTGCCTGCATTCAGAAATACTATGGATAAGAATAGGATAGCCTTGTTCATCTCACCACCTTAAAGCACCGAGTCCGTCCCCCCTGCGAAGCTCTCACTATATAACACCCGGTCGGTACATCAAGCTCATAAAAATCCCCTCCATCCTTAAACTCTTTCACAACTCTCCCCGATATATCCGTAACACTTACTGACCATCCCCGCATATTCGCAATCGTCAATACACCGTCATTGTGATATATCACAGGATCCAAACCCGTCCCATGCTCAAGGCTTGGCTTTTCCTCCGGCTCCGGTTTCGGCTTCGGCTCCGGTTCTGCGGGTGGCAATTCCTCAATCAATTCAAAAACAGCTCCAATAACAAAACTCGCATTGACAGGAAATACAAAGTCCCTTTCCGCATTGACCGAATCCCCGAAGACCGTCCAATACTTAAACTCATACCCGCCATAAGCACGGGCGGACAGCGACAATTGCGTCCCCTTCGGATAGGCACCCGACGATGGACCGAGAATCGTCCCCCCCTCATTTTTCACTATTGTGATCATCCTAAGCGATGTATCTACAACAGGAACAAAAACAGCGCGAATCGTTTTGTCCGCATCGGCAATAAGTGACAGCACACTTGCATCGCCGGCATCCGCATTGTTTACCATCCAATGACTCAGCCTATAACCCTTAACGGTATCGGGCACGGCAGTCAGCCGAACCTTTGCTCCGGGTAAATACATGCCCGTTTCGCCTCCCGTGACTATACCGCCTGCATTAGACGTTATATCAAAAACGTACATGGAGGACACAGTCCGCCCAAAAGCCCCCTCAAAGCTTATATCTCTCTCCGGCTTGAAAATGAACAAAGGCTCGTTGTCTATCATCTTCCCGTCTGAATACCAGCCTGAAAATATGTATGTGCCATTCCCTGCCGTTATTGTCGGGACAGCATGCAGCCACACCGTTGAAAGGCTCGAATAAACGCCTGCTCCTTCCCTCTCGAAAGTCCCCTCTTTCAGCCTTACATCTATTGTATAATCGGGGATAAGTACGGAATCCCCCTCTATATTAGTTTTTTCTGCCGATTGATTATCCTTCACTACCGCATTTTCGGATATATCAAGCACTGCCCCGGATGTCAACCGGATGCCCGGTGCCATATTGTCTTTAACCAGAGCGTGCCCCTTTAAGGTCAGTTTACTCCCTTCCCCCTCAACAAACACACCACCGCCTGTTCCTGTAATTTCGATACGATTATTTGTAACAGCAGAGTTGCCTGACAGCACAAGCGTGGAATACCGGCAACTTATCCCCCCTCCGCGTGCCGAAGAGGGATCAATACTTTTATTGTCGTTAACCTTCACGTCAATCAGCAATACATCGGCATACAGGATGGCAATCCCCCCGCCCTCTCCAATCTCCGGCACGGGAATACTGTCCTTATCCTCTTCATCAATGATTATTCTCCCAAAGACTCCCCCGGTAACAGTCAGGTTTTGCAGCGTAACGCTTATCTTGCTTTCAGCTGCCTTCCCCGCTATGTTCATCACACGATGACGACCGTTGGACTTAAGAACAGTTGCCCCTTGGTTATCCCCTGTGATGACAAGGTTTTTGGTAACAGAAAGAGAAGACTGCAAAAGGTTATACGTCCCCCTGCCTATATAAATCGTATCGTTCGAACCCGCTGCCGCAATAGCCTTTCCGGGTGTCTCGAATGCCGTTTCCAGCGAGTCACCCCTTGCCCCGTCATTGCCGCCAAGACTAACATACCAATTCTTGCCGGACACACCCATACTTACCGCAAGCATGAGAATGAATAAAAGCCGCTTAGCTCCCCGCTCAATGTACTGTCCCATAACCCTTACTATTTTGATTTTATACAGAGGAATAACATATATCCCAAAAAGGCGCAAAGCTACACTATTTCCCCTATCCCTTGCACTTTCCCCCAAACAAATCAGAGTAACTGTATTAAAATAGTGCTGTTTGCCGCTCTGCCTGTCTTTGCTACTTTTGCAGGCGTAATAAACCATCAAACTTTTAATTATGAACCATGTGCTTTCAGGCGGCTTGGTATGGACGGGTGTCCTCCTGCTGTCAATCCATTTCAATGTATTTGCAACAGATAATTTGCGTTTGCCCGATACCCGTGCGATGGCTGCGGGCGGAAACGGGGTGATCGAGAGTTCCCTTTTCAATCCGGCGTTGGTTGCCTTTTCTGCCAGAAGAAGTGCCGGATTTCATTATTTCAACAAGTATAATATAAAGGAGCTGGGTACGCTGACGGGCAGTTTTCAGTATCCGAACAGTGTATTGCCGGTGGCTGTCGGCATCGCTTCTTTCGGGTATGATGCTTACAGGGAAAGCATGCTGCATCTTTCGGCGGCTAAACGGTTGAATGAGCGTTGGGCGGCGGGCATTGCCGTTCATTATACCGTATTGCAAACGGAGTTGTATGAGGAAAGTCCCGCCCGTTTGGGGGTGGATGCAGGCGTGTTGTATGCTCCTGCGGATGAATGGCTGATAGGGTTGTCGGTTCTAAATGCTCCGTCCGTTTCCGTCGGGGACAGGTTGGCATATACGGGGAGCATGGCGGATTATGCGATGCAAGCCGGTATCCGGTGGGCGATTATGGATAATCTTTTGCTGACAGGGAATATGTGCAGCGGCGGGGAGCAACCGTTGCGGGGCGGTATGGGTATGGAATATACCGTGTTTGATCAGCTTCGCCTCCGGTCGGGTATTCATACATCGCCGCTGTGTCCTTCCTTCGGGGCAGGCTTTGAGGCAGGGTCGTTCGGGTTGGATGTTGCGGCTGTTTATCATCCTGTGCTGGGAATAAGTACGGGAGTCGGTTTGTCTTTTTACTTTTAATGCGAGTTTGACATAAGAACCGGAAATTGCAACTTGCAGGATATCCCGAAGGATAGGGTGTCCAAAATCAGAAATCCGCCTGTCAATAAAATCATTATCCTTGTGTCATTATTCATTTAAGTCACAAAGAATTATGAAGAGTAAAGAAGAACGGTTAACAGAGAAATTGAAGGTTATAAAATTGAAATTGCAGAGTGGAAAAACAGGCTGTTCACAAGCGATAAACAGGCGAAAGCATTGAAAGCGGCATGCCCGGAGTTAAAAAAACCAATCTTCTGAACGGAACGACAGCCCGGGAACCGGTAAGGCGGCATCAATATCCGGTTTTTATCGTTTCCCCGAGCATTGAACCCTACATTCGTGCCCGTTGCGGTTTTCGCGGCGCAGTTGCCATTCTGAATTGTTTGAATGAAGTTTTCGGTTGGAAACCGGAGAAAATACCCAGTCGCAACAGCATTGAGAATCGGGTGAAAAAGAGCGGTTACGGCATTTATAAAGAGCCGGCATACGCAGGTGCGGAGGAGGAACATGCCCAAACAACAGACGAGAGCATGATGCCGGAGAGCGAGAAAATGCCGGTGTCTTTGGGTGCAAGGGCAGAAAAGCAATCTGATGTTCCGTTAAA
>LBCX01000489.1 GCA_001657575.1 Bacteroidales bacterium Barb4 | reverse complement strand
AACATTCAGGCTTCCATGTACAACAACGTCAATCCTTTGGTTGAAGTTGCGCTTTCTACCGATACAGTTCCGTCATCCGTTAAGATAACTACTGCGGCTGACGATGACAGGTTGCGATTTTTGACCAACGCAAGCAATCCTGATGTATATTTCAGGACACCTTCAAACATCAATACGCCGTTCACTATAAATGGCAGAATGGACTTGTATAGGGTAAACAGCAATGCAGGTCAGGGTGCAAGTTTCAGGCTTTCAGGATTTGGCTCTGTTATAAGTCCGTATGCCTCGTTTTCCTCTGTACGCGCGGCACGTGCTTCTTCACAGCAGAACGACAACAACTTTGTCTGTTTTGGAGCTGACGATGCGGGATATATTTATATTCACATAAAAACGAATGCTGCGGCTAACGTTAATTGCGATTTTCACGGCGACTGTTCTGCACAGCTTTCCACTTGGACTATAATTCCCAAGGACAGTCTTCCGACAAGTTACAGGGAGTATAATTCACCGAGCGGAGCAAACAGGGCGGCATTGATATACCAGAATGAAAGCTACGACTTTGTCGGTGAAGCCCCGACAGACGTAAATGCGTATACAAGAAGTAACGGGAATTGGGTGGCAGACAAACTTAGCGGCAGGATAGACAATCTCCCGAGAGGAGCTTCCTATCACTTGTTTGACATTGTCAGCAATGTGCCGGGCGGTAGCGGGACTTATGATCAGTATAGGGATTATATAGGGTTTGACATGGAGGCTTTCACTACAAAGGCGGATGCGTCTCGCAATCCGCTGGTTGGCGTTAAGGGAAGAGTGGAACTCGACTGTATGCTAGGCCCATCCCTAACAAACAATATACTGACTTTTAACGCTCCAATCGTCTTTGGCGGAGCTACCGGACTTGGATTGAAGTGCATGGTAAGCCGGACGCGCTTCTCGGTCGGAATTGCTCAAACGTACCAGTTTTACATAATAAACAATCAGCCCCCAGGACCAAGCACGAATATACCGATAGCATGGTCTGTATCGGGTATCGCTCCGGTAATGATTAACAACCTCAATGCTACCGTTAATTATGTTAATGCGATAGAAAACATTCCTGCCGAAACGGGGTGTTCCGCATGGCTCACGCAAGATGCAACCGTAAGCCCATCCATAAACACAGCCATAAACACAGCCATAAGTACAGCTATAAACACAACCATAAACCCAGCCATAAACACAGCCATAAGTACAGCTATAAACACAACCATAAACCCAGACATAGCCACAGCCGTAGATGCAGCCAC
>LBCX01000488.1 GCA_001657575.1 Bacteroidales bacterium Barb4 | reverse complement strand
CACATGGAGCGAATGCGGAATGTGGGGTTATGGGACGACACCGGCAAGGGAGTCCTGAAAGGACGATATAAACAATGTTTACAATGCAATATATAGATGATATTCCGGCGTTCTTTCAGAACGCCATTAATGATAATCGTTCCATTAACCCCACATTCCGCTCCGCTGCATGTGGGGCTGAAATCCGGCGTTCTTTCAGAACTCCGCCGTGTCGCCCATTCCGTAACACGGTAGAGACGCAATGCATTGCGTCTCTACATGGGCGGCATCATTTCGCAGAGGGAAATTATAAACATTGAAAGAAAGACGTACTTTTGTAATCTCAAAATGAAACAGATATGAAAACAAAAGAATTAAAGGCGCGGACAGACCGCAGAACCGTTACTGCCCTAAAAAAAGGGCAAACAGGAATGCAGGATATTTATTTGAATATTCCGAAAGCTGATCTATTGTTTTTTACAAAACTGGCAGAAAAAATGGGATGGATGGTCGAAACCAAAAGAGATATATTGAAGAAATATATTGTGTCACGCCCCAAAAATGTTGATATGTCGGAAAATGAAATATTGTCGGAAATAAGAGCGGTAAGATACACATGATAAAGATTATTGTAGATACCAATTTATGGATTTCATTTCTTATCGGTAAAAAGATTTCATTTCTTAAGACCCTGTTTTCCAATCCGGATCTGGAGATATATGTTTGTGATAATCTGATAGACGAAATTAAAGATGTTTCATCAAGAGAAAAAATCCGTAAATATATTTCAGAAAACGATGTTTATGAAACATTTCGATTAATCGAAATGTATTGCATATATATTCCGATTGGTAAAAAAGCGGTATCTCCTGTACGAGATGCGAAAGATTTGTATCTGTTGTCGTTAGCCGACACAATTCCTGCGGATTATATTATAACAGGCGATAAGGATTTATTGATACTGCAGGTTCACAATCAAACGAACATAATCAAATATACTGATTTTCTATCCATAATGGCAAAAGAATAGGTTTAGAGCCCTAACAGGGTTTGAAACCCTGTTAGGGGTAAGAGATTTCAGCCCCACATGCAGCGCAGCGGAATGTGGGGTTACGGAAAGGGCGACACGGTGGCGTCCTGCAAGGACGCCGGATTTCAGCCTTCATTTTGTCCGTCAGACAGATTTTTTTTCCCCTGAAAATGCAACGGTTCGGAAATTACCGTATATTTGCAGCGTGAAGTTCAAGAGAACTTCTTCATTTTCAAAAAAGAGGACGTTTTGCCTGTGAAGGTAGAGCGTTTTCGCTTT
>LBCX01000163.1 GCA_001657575.1 Bacteroidales bacterium Barb4 | reverse complement strand
GGGAAAAGATTCATCCGTTTCATTGTTGGCGACAGAAGTACGGAAACAGGAAAAAAGTTGTGGGAAAAGATAAACGGGTTTGAAATGAATGTAATAGCTACGGATTATTGGAAATCTTATGACCATTTTATTCCGGAAGAAAAGCATGTCAGAACAAAAGCCGAAACCTTCACGGTAGAAGGCTATAACAGTCTGTTCAGGCATTTTCTTGCCCGGATGAGGAGAAAGTCTAAATGTTATTCCAAGAGTAAGGAAATGCTTGAGCTTTCTTTCTTAATTTCTGTATTTCATTTTATTAATGAAATACAGAAATAAGGAATTGTCTATATTTATCTAACAATACCCAAAAACCAAACCAAATCCTCATAATAACAGCCTGTTGCTTCCGTTACAAACTTCAATGACATTCCTTTGGGCAGGCCTTTGAGAGAGCAGTCCGGGAAGCCCTTGAAGCCTTCATAATCATTGAGGAACGAACGGCTGTGTTTTATCTTTACCCGCCCGTCATCCGGCTGTTCCTTGAGACATGCGTGAAACCCGTCCTTTGAAATGTCAATTCCTGCCAGTTGTTTCATAAACCTGACCTGTTGTACATTTAGCAAATATTAATTAAATATTATTGATATTTCTGTTGAAAACGAACAGATTCAAGTATTGAATCATGGTGAGAGCGGTTATTTTCGCGAGAATTCTTGCAGCTAAACCGCCAAAAGTTTTTGCAAAATTGGTATTCATGGAGAATTGTCCCTTGAGTTGAGAAAAAAGCGTTTCAATGCGTTTGCGTTTTCGCTGTTTTACTTTGCTTAACTCTGTCCTGACCTGTTGATTCTTTCGGTGAGGCACGCTAAGTTTAATTTGACTTTGGTTAAACAAATCCGACTGATAATCAACACTTATACAGCCTTTATCCCCGATAAGTTCGCAATTTGAGAACAAATACTTCACATCTTTTAAATAATTGATGTCATGTACATTGGCAGGTGTGAAATCAAAAGAGTGAATTATTGCATTCTCGTCACAAACGGCATGAAGTTTAAATCCGAAATAATGTGTTTTTGTTGTCGCGCAATAACCAAATTCAGGTCTGATTTTGTCGGTAGCGCAAATATGAGGAGCACTTTGCACGACTTGTTTTGCAAATTTCAACGGGAGTCAAATCAATAATGAACAGGTTGCTTGGACAAGAAAATTTTTGGCTTAACCGCCAGCGGATTTTTTCCGTGCAGTTAAAGAGTTTTCTTCTGCGCCTATTGTAAACATTCCGGTCTGTTTTGTTGTCAGGACAAGTTCCTTTTATGGCTCTAAACAACTGTAATTCAGAATTGAAAGACATGTACTTGGCAATCAAATTTAGCGCAGCCAGCTCCAAATCAGATAATTTTGGTTGTCTGATTTGTTTGAAACCTGTGATATCCAGGCAAAGGTTTGTCAATTCTTTCAGAATAAGTTCGTAATTTTGTATCAGATTGTTCATTATATTTAATCGTTTGTCAGATAGTTAAATATACGACTTTTTAGTCAAATGAACAACCTTTTTTTACTTTTTTCTAAATGCACAACGGGTAAACCTGTTTTTTATATGTTTGCCGGTGAAAAAAGAAACTTCCCCTTACCGTCTGTCCCCGTAAATACATGCAGGATACAGACCTTGATGACTGTTCCCCGAATATTTGTCCGGACTCGAAAGAGAAATAGGCACGGGGCAGGATCTGAAAGACGATATGCCCGTTTGTTATCCCGGACTTCTTTGTTGTTCCCGTGCCTTCTTTTCTCCTGATTCTGCTGCAAATTTATGAAATACTTCTTTAATTTTAATGAGGAGGCGAACATACGAGGACTTCTTGGTTTCATTTTTAACCCCATATTCCGCTGCGCTGCATGTGGGGCTGAAATCTTTTACCCCTTCGGGGTATCTACGTAACATCAATCATAACATCAGTCAATCATATCAGAAATGAAAAAGACAATCTTGGTAACGGGCGGTACCGGATACATCGGGTCGCATACCGTAGTGGAATTGCAACAGGCAGGGTATGAAACGATTATCATTGACAATCTTTCCAACTCGAATATAGAGGTATTGGACGGCATCGAAAAGATTACCGGCATACGTCCGGAATTTGTCCGACTGGATATTAACGACAAGGAAGGTCTGCGTGATGTATTGAAGAGCCGGACGGGTATTGGCGGTATTATTCACTTTGCCGCCAGCAAGGCGGTGGGCGAGTCGGTTCACAAGCCGTTGCTGTATTATCGCAACAACATCGTTACCCTGCTTAATTTGTTGGATTTGATGCCGGAAGCGGGTATTGAAGCCTTTGTATTCTCTTCCTCCTGCACGGTTTACGGACAGCCGGACAGCCTGCCCGTGACGGAAGACGCTCCCGTCCTACCCGCCTTGTCCCCCTACGGAAACACCAAGCAGATAGCCGAAGAAATCATACGGGACTGCATCCATGCCGGTCTCCCTTTCAAAAGCATCATCCTGCGCTACTTCAATCCCATCGGTGCCCATCCGAGTGCAGAGACGGGCGAACTGCCGAACGGCATCCCTCAAAACCTCGTGCCTTTTGTGACGCAAACAGCGATGGGTATCCGCCCCGAGCTGAGCGTATTCGGCAATGATTACAACACTGTCGACGGCTCCTGCATCCGCGACTATATCAACGTGACCGACCTTGCCAAAGCGCACGTGACAGCCGTAAACCGCATGCTCGAAAACAAATCACGGGAGAAGCTGGAGATATTCAATCTGGGCACAGGGCGCGGCGTTTCCGTCTTGGAATTGATTAATGCCTTTGAAACAGGCACCGGCGTGAAAGTCCCTTACAAAATAGTAAGCCGCCGCGAAGGTGACATCGAAAAGGTCTGGGCTAATCCCGAACGTGCCAACAAGGTATTGGGCTGGACGGCAAAGGAAACGCTGGAAGACACCCTTGCCTCTGCTTGGAAATGGCAGAAAAGGCTTCGCGAAAGAGGCATCCAATAAACCTGTTTATTTCCTTCCGAAATCTGCCGGTATCTCCCCCCATTCCTTTGTGTTCCATTTGAGAATCGGATTGGTGAAGGTATGCGTTTGCAACCATTTCTCGGCACGTTCGATGAGGTCGAACACGGGTTCGTTCTGCGGCATACGTTTCAACGATGTTTTGGCTTTCTTCTTCCGTACCCAACCAATAGCGTTCAGGCTGTCCGAATAAACCGGCATATCGCCTTTCCCCTTTTGTGCAAGCAGGGCGAGGGCATGGACAAGGGCGAGGAATTCACCGACATTGTTCGTCCCCTTTTTCAGCGGTCCGATGTGGAAGAGATCTTTCCCCGTAGCGGTATAAACACCCTTGTATTCCATATCGCCGGGGTTTCCGCTGCAAGCGGCATCAACGGCAATGCTGTCCCATACGGGCAGAGGCGTTCCAGCAGGAATGTTGTCAATGGTTCGTTTGACAGGAGAGGGGTTATTTCCGACGGCTTTTCCCATATACTCAAAGTATCCATTCTCCAATGCTTCGGCAGCCTCTTCGCGGGTGGGGAACGATTTGTATTTAGCACCTTCATATCCCTCAACTTGCAGTTTGCAATCTCCCCAAGTATCATAGATGCCCGGCGTGACACCGTTCCACACAACGTAAAACTTGCTCTTCTTCTCTTTAACCATCTTTGTAAAATGGCGCAAAGATAGGCGGTTGCCTTGAAACTTCCTGTCGCTTCTGCTTGCTTGTACGTTATAATGCCCTATTTTTGCGTCTGCTAATTCAACTAACCAAACTTTAACTATATGGAACCGATTAAATTCAACAATGTAGAAAAGAAGATCATCACCATTCGCAATGAAAAGGTTATATTGGACAGTGATGTAGCCGCCTTGTACGGCGTAGAAACCAAACGGATTAATGAGGCATTAAAGAATAATCCGGATAAATTTCCAAAGGGATACGTCATTGAGTTGTCAAAAGACGAGTGGAGAAAGGTTCGGGTAGCATTGATGTCTCCAACAGACAATAAATCAGGCTATTCCGGAGAACTGGTCGAAATTTTCGACCAGTTGGGCAGCAGAAAGCATTCATACGTTTTCCCCAAAGCCTTTACTGAAAAGGGGCTATACATGCTGGCTACCATACTCAAAAGCCCGGCGGCTACACGGACTACGATTGCCATAGTTGAGACCTTTGCGCAAATACGGGAATTGTCCCGCACAGTGGTAAAGCTATCCGAAACGAAAGAAGAATCCATACAAAAGTCGCTTATGCAGCGAAGCGGAGAAATAATAGGCACTATTCTGGATGAGGACATGAAAACAACAACCGACACGGAAACAAGCATTGAATTAAATCTTGCCTTATTGAAATTCAAACATATAGTAAAACGAAAAAACGAATAGCATTTGCTGCACATGAGAACATTGATGCGTAATACATTTATTCCGGCTGCTTGTCTCATACTGCTTGCCGGCTGCCTGGCAAACACAAAGACAGGCGTGGAAAACAACATCCGCTTTGCCGTTGCCGAGTCGGAAAAGACATACTACTTACTGAACAATCCCGAAAATCCCAACTGTAACCTGCAAATAGCGTTCACCTATCCGCAGGATTATGACGACAAGGAGGTATTGAAAAAGATACAGACCTTGTTCGTTTCTTCCTACTTCGGCGAAGCCTATGAGACTTATTCCCCGCAGGAAGCCGTTGAACGCTATGCCAAAGAGTATCTGGACGTTTATAAAGAGCTGGAAAGCGATTTCAAGGAAGAGATTGCCGAACATGACGGCAAACAGCCTCCGCTGACTTGGTTCTCCTGCTACGAAACGTCTTCCAATAAAATCATTTTCAACAAAGACGGATTGCTTGGTTACAGCATCACTTTTGAGAATTACACCGGCGGTGCGCACGGTTCACATGCCCTGTCCAATCATGTCATTGACCTGAAAACAGGGCAGTTCATAACCGAAGCGGATCTGTTTGCGGAAGGTTTTGAAGACGAACTGTCCCGATTGTTGGTATCTGCCATAGCCGCCCAAAACGGAGTAGAAGACCCAAAGGGGCTGGAAGACATCGGCTTTTTCAGCATCGAAGAAATATATCCCAACGGTAATTTCCTGATAGACGAAAAAGGCATCATCTATTCCTTCAACGAATATGAAATAGCGGCATACGTGGTCGGCACCGTCAATGTGCCAATCTCCTGTGACAAGCTAACCGGCCTGTTGCGCAACAACTCTCTGACAGAAACCCTGCAAACAATATGGAAATAATCTTTTCCTATTTCCCCGAATTGAATGAAATGCAACGGGGGCAGATTGGAGCACTTTACGATCTGTATGCGGATTGGAATGCAAAGATTAATGTTATTTCGCGCAAGGACATTGAAAATCTCTATCTGCACCACGTGCTACACTCGATGGGAATTACGAAGATGCTGAAGTTTAAGGAAGGCAGTGCGGTTATGGACATCGGGACGGGAGGAGGGTTTCCCGGCATACCTTTGGCAATCCTTTTTCCGGAAGTGCAGTTTCACCTGATTGACAGTACAGGCAAGAAGATAAAGGTCGGACAGGCAATAGCTGAAGCCGTCGGACTGCAAAACATTACCTTCTGCCATTGCTGCGGTGAAGAGGAGAAGGGTCAGTTTGATTTTGTGGTAAGCCGTGCGGTTCTGCCGCTGGGCGACCTTGTCGGGATTGTCCGCAAGAATATGCGGAAAGAGCAGCGGAATGCCCTGCCCAACGGGCTGATCTGCCTGAAAGGCGGCGAGTTGCAGCATGAGTTACAGCCTTTTCGTCACCAAGCAGTCTGCCTTGACTTGGAAGATTACTTCCGTGAGTCTTATTTCCAAACTAAAAAAGTAGTATATATCCCCCTATGACAACCGTTAAACTGTTTACCGTAAATCACTTCTCCGAAAACACCTATCTCCTGCATGACGACACGGGCGAGGCGGTTGTAATAGATTGCGGCTGCTATCGTCCCGAAGAAGAACAGAAGTTTAGCAACTACATCAAGCAGCACAAACTGATACTCAAGCATAACCTCTGCACGCACCTCCATTTAGACCATACCTTTGGCAACGGCTTTGTGTATCGTACCTACGGCTTGCGCCCCGAAACACACAGATCAGAAACGGAAGGAGCCCCTACCCCCGCAGAACAATCCCGCCTTTTCCATTTGCCTGAAAAAACGGAAGACATCATCGCGTATAAATACATTGCAGAAGGTGAAAGCATCCGGTTCGGCGAGTCGGAACTGACCACCATCCTTGTACCCGGGCATTCTCCCGGCGGTCTGGTCTTCTATGATAAGGAGAACGGATACCTGTTTTCCGGCGACACCTTGTTTGCCGGAAGCATCGGACGTTCCGACCTGTGGGGAGGCAACGAAGCCGGACTGATTGCAACCATCAAAAGCAAACTGCTTTCCCTTCCCGACAATACCATTGTCTATCCCGGGCACGGACCGGCGACATCGGTCATTGCGGAGAAGAAGGGTAACCCTTATTTGAAGTAGCCACTATATACAATAGAGTTTCTATAAATTAGTTGAATAAATCGTTCTTTTATATACATTTGTGACATGCTAAAATGAAAAGCAATCATGAAATACGACAGAATTCGAAAAAACCAGGTACAACTGTTGTCCTTGACAGGATTCGATGTTACAGAATTTGAAGCATTTTTACCAACATTCAAGTATCATTTATCATTGGGAAGAATATCATTCACATTTTACCCTGGCCGGTAAAATCAGAGAGCGGATAACTTATAATCGTAAAACAGGTAAAATTCCCCTGATTGAAGACAAACTGTTATTTGTTCTTTCGTATTTAAAGAATAATCCCCTGCAGGAATATCATGGAGC
>LBCX01000487.1 GCA_001657575.1 Bacteroidales bacterium Barb4 | reverse complement strand
GTCTTCACGGATAAAATTGGAAGTTCCCATGCGTTGTAACCGGCACGGACATGTAAAACAGGATTTCCCCTTTCGTAAAACCGGAAAGCGAATGGAAACTTTGTTCTCGCAATTCTGTGACCAGTTCATGATTCGCAGAAACCATGCCAAATCTTTTGACGGGTTCAAAAACAGAATACTCGCAAAAATAATGGCACTGACGGTGATTCAATTGATTAACAAACTAAATAACAAGAATATTAACAACTTAAAAATCTGTATTGCCTAAATGCACTACGGGTTAAATCTATATTTATCTATTTGTCTCAAAAAACGATATGAATTGTCTCAAATGCTCAAGTGAGAAACGTGTAAAATCAGGTATGGTTAAAGGCCGTCAACGCTATAAATGTAAAGAATGCGGATGTAATTATACGGTTAACTCAAGTCTGCCGCCAAATCGGCTTTAATGAAGAAACAAGCCCTCTGACTTTATTTGGAAGGCTTTGGCTTCCGCTCAATCGGAAGGTTTCTGAACGTAAGTCATGTAACGGTTTATGAGCGGATACGCTCTTTCAGGCTTCAAAAAAAAATGTTGCAATTGGGAGCAAAAGAAACAGAAACAGTTGAAATGGATGAAATGCACAGCTGTATCAATCAAAAAAACAGCATTGCTAATTAAGAATGCTTACCTGTATTTGCAGGAAAAAAAGCGTATGAAATGTCCCAAATGCAGTAGCGGGAAAAGATAAAATCGGATTTTGCCAAAGGCAGACAACGTTATAAATGCAAAGACTGCGATATAATTATACGGTTGAATTAAAGCCGGCAGCCAAGCCCGATCCGATGAAAAAGCAGGCGCTTCGGTTGTGCCTTGAAGGCTTGGGCTTCCGTTCAATCGGAAAACTGTCAGGCGTAAGCAACGTTTCAGTCTTGAACCGGATCAGGAAATTCGGGAAAGAAACACAGGCGCTTCATTTGGAAAGTAAAAAAACAGAGAGGGCAGAAGTTGACGAAATGCATACTTATGCCGGTTCAAAAAAACTGTCAACGGATTCGGATTGCCGTTGACGGAACGGGAGAACGGTTCCCTGATTTTGTCATCGGGGACAGAAGCGGTCAAACAGCCGGAAAGTTTTGGAACAAAATAAAGCATCACGGCATGAACAGGATTGCAAACAATTACCGGAAACCTTGCGGGAGCATTATACCCAAAGAAAAGCATCTGCAAACCAAAGCGGAAACCTTTTTACAGCGGAAAGATACAACAATTTGTTCAGGCACTTTTTGACAGGAACAAGAAGAAAGTC
>LBCX01000162.1 GCA_001657575.1 Bacteroidales bacterium Barb4 | reverse complement strand
GATTTCAGCCCCACATGCAGCACAGCGGAATGTGGGGTTATATAGGTTCAACTGTACAATCAATGTTATAATCTAAAAAAGATACACCCCCCCACTCTCCATTAATATAAACTTCTTCACCAAATTCATTCCCCTTTAAATGCAGTCTGTAACCCGTAACTATTTCTCTGAGACTGAAATTTGCAATTAATGTCATCTTTTGGTTCGGTTCTATGGTTATTACATTCTGAGCATTTACGTTTGGTTCCAATTTAGAAGTGTTCTCTGAGTAAGTCCACCTTGTACCACTGTCATACGTAAAAACACTGTCATTAGACATTGTTATTGGGACTTTGATTTTTTGCTGATCATTGACAAAAGAAAAAGCTCGTGTATCACGACTCGAAAAAGTTGACTTCTCAGAAATATTTTTTTGAGGATTAAAAATATAAGTTTGTGTAATGCCGGTATTATTAGTTATAGTAATGGGATAAAGCTCCTTGATAATATCCTTTGTATAACTGGCGCGATTAACTGTATATTCTATATCAACAAAAGAAAAACTGTTTGATTGTTTTGCCTCCGGTTCTTCCTCTATCAAGTCGAAAGTTTCCTGATGACAGGAAGAAAGAATTATAAGGGCAATTAGATAAATAAATTTCAACATATTGTATAATCATCATTTTTTATTGTATGCCTGTCGGTGAAGTTGGAATACCTGAAAGAACACGTGTTCCGGTTTTCAGACCGGTATATACATCATACTCATCAAGGTTTACAGCAATGTTGGTACAATCAACGTTTTCCCATATACCTTCTTCCCATATTTCATAACCGGTTTTAATTCCTCGCAGTTTAGCTCTATAACTAATAGTTGCCTGTTTTCTTGTTACTACAATTGACACATTAATTTGTTTATATGGCGCAATAACCAGAGGAAAATTGTATTCCCTGTCGTCCCCTTTAGTTTCCGTGTCACCATACGACCATTCTTGGTTAGTACCTACAGACAAATTAATAGACCCGCTCGCAAAAAATGCACCCACTTTAACAGAAGTATTTACATTAGTTGCAAGTGAAGTCTTTCTGCTGAATGTAGATGTATTCTGAGCCTTTTTGATAATTTTCGTTGACATCGTTTGAGTACTGCTTCCATTGTTTCTATATGATTCCGTCACAACAAAATCCGGTATATCTGCAACAGAACTGGTACCATACTCACTTAAAACCATTTCAGTGACTCCAAAATCATCACACGGTCTAATCTCAAATTCTTGTGTTCTGCGACCGGAAACATATTTAGAAAAATTCAAATTCCCATTATCGGAATTAACTCCCAATGCCAATGAATAAACATTCCACCATTCTCCGGGACCTTGCTCCAGTAAATCCTCATTTTCTAAAACAAAAGAGGTATTATCTGTCTGACCCTTATAAATATTCCAAACAGCACCTATATGATTTGTGCTGTTTTTCACATAGAGCACAGGAACATCGGGATTATTGGCATACGCTCCCGCAGATAACAAATAATCGGGATTATTATCAGGAGTAAAGTAAAACAGGCCTGTTAATGGCATTTTTCTTAAAAGAAACTTTTGGTCGTTTCCATTCAAAGCCTCTTCTAATTTACATTCAACATTAACTCCTTTATAAGTAATGTATCTTTTGCCAAAAGGATTTTGTTTTACAACTAAATTTACCGGCATTCCAACAATTCCATCAATTCCTGTATCATCCCCATAAGAATAAGTTCTAAACTTAGGTGAATTTTTTACTAATCTACTATCTTTTTTAATTTCGGAAATAAACCCTCTGCTAATATCTTCATATACATTAGTAGATTTAGCTCCTAAATTTTCATTTGGAATAAATCCCTCTTCTTGACAAGACACGAAAAACAAAAATGTCATTAAGAATGATGCCAAATAGATTTTCTTTACCATTTCCTGTTTTTGAAATTTATACTATTTGTTCAACTGCTCGCTTGTCTTGCCGAAACGCCGTTCGCGTCGCTGGTAGTACAAAATTGCTTCATACAATTCCTCCTCTCTGAAATCAGGCCAAAATATATCGGTAAAGTATAGTTCTGCGTAAGACAACTGCCACAAAAGGAAATTGCTGATGCGCTTCTCCCCGCCCGTGCGAATGAGCAGGTCGGGGTCGGGGATACCTTTTGTTGTCAGGCAATCGGCAAACAACTCTTCGGTAATGGCATCCGGAGACAGCTTTTGTGCGGCAACTTCGGCGGCTAAACGTTTCGCCGCTTCGGCAATCTCCCAGCGGGACGAATAACTGAGGGCGAGCACCAAGGTAGTCCCCGTATTGGCGGAGGTCTGCGCAAGGCTTTTGTCCAATGTGGCACGGACTTGTTCAGGCAAGCGCAATAAGTCCCCGATAACCGCCAGACGGATATTATTCGCCATCAAGTCAGGTGTTTCCCTTTCAATGGCGGAAACGAGTAGAGTCATCAACGCCTCTACCTCTTCCTGCGGACGGTTCCAGTTCTCGGTTGAGAACGTATAGACCGTCAGGTATTGCAGCCCGACGGTTGTCGCCGCTTCCAGCACCTTACGGACGGAAACAACCCCTTCGCTGTGCCCGTGACTGCGTTCCTTGTTACGCGCCTTCGCCCAGCGTCCGTTCCCGTCCATAATAATAGCCACATGGCGGGGCAGTTTGCTTCTGTCTATTTCGTTTATCAGTGACATTATAACCTACTTGATATTGTTACAGTTTCCGTTACGCGGGCCGAAATCCCAAGTAACCGAAAACAACAAACAGGAATACCAGTCTTTATTCTTCAACAGGCTGCTCTTGATTCCGTAGGGGTCTTCCAAGCCGGCGTTTCCTTCCAAACCATCGCCAAACAATTTGCGGAAAGCATATTCACAACTCAGATTAATCCTGTTTTTCAACTTATACTTTACGCCAAAGCCCAAGGGGATATTCAACGTCATTAACGTCCCGTTGTTTCCGCCCGGTGCAACCGTCATGCCTGCACCCGCCAAGAGATATGGGGTAAAACGCCGCGCATTGGCATAGGCGAATTTATCGCTGTACGGGAAGAAGTTAAACTCCGCCTGCCCGCCCAATTCAATCCAGTTGCGGCTGAAAGAAAATGCTTCTCCGTTCGGAAACACATTTTCCAATCCGGCGGTAGTGCCGGAAATCTGCCCCCACATCAAATTGCCTTTCATCGCCCAGCGAAAGTTGGTATTAAGGCGGACTACTGCACCGAAAGACGGACTTGCCCCTTTTGTCAGAGCCGTCTTGTTGGCATCTCCCATATACATGCTCGTGCCTGCCGCTCCACCTATCTCATATTTATATTCCTGCGCACGAAGCATCGGAAACAGACCCGTCAGAAGAATTACTACGAACACTCGTTTTAGCAGAATCCATATCATACCCACTCTAACGCTAAAACTCCCATTAAATTATAATCCCCTGCTAAAAGCCGAGACGGTTCACACGCCCACGCCAGACTTCATCGGCTTCTTCGGTAGCCGTACCGGACTTTCTCCCTCCGAAGATAAGCAGATAGCGGTCTTTATCCACAAGAACGGAAGCGAAACCCCTTGCCAGATAAGCCTCCGGCAGGACAATCGGTGCATCCGTCAATGTCCACGACACCCCTTTGTCCAAGGAATGATAAATCTCTTTCGAGGCTGTACCCTGCCCGTCAATGCCGCCAATCAGCCATAGCTTGTCGTCGTAAGCGGTCAGCAGAACACCTTCCCTTTTGCTAAAATAATTTGATTGCCTGCCGGTAAGCAAAGCCCACGTGCGACCGTCTGACGTACTCCACGAACTGTTCTGCAATTGCCCCCTGCGGTCTCTCCCGCCTGCAATCATCAGGTATTCGTAATACATAGCCGAATAGTTTGCACTGCCGAAGCCCGTCAAGGGGAAATCATCGGGCACTTCCTCCCCTGCCTGCCATACCCCTTCCTTATTCATGGAAGCGAATTGCAACTCATTAGTGTTTGAAACAGCAGGGCGGACAACGGCGGCTAATGCGGACGCCTGCCTGCTCCCTGCCTTTACCGCTCCTATTATATAATGTACGGCATATTTATCTGTGCTGATTGCCTCCCAAGCCAATCCGTCCGCCGAGCGATAGACCGTACCGCTTTCCGAAGGCAGATAAAGCGAACCTTCATACGCCGTCAGTTGCTTCAGACGCAGCCTGCTGCTTGGCAATCCGCTTAGCGCAGGAAGCGGCGACCAGTGTTGAGCATCGCCGACAGCCGAACGGTATAACCGGTACGGACTGCCTGCCTCAGCCGTCTGCACATACATAAAATAACTCTCAACGCCATTATACTTGTGAACAACCGTAGCCTGCTCCTTTACCGCCAGCCCCGTAATCTGTCCGGCGTGCAAAGTCCAAGCCATCGAATCGGGATTGACTTGATGAATATTCACCTGCGCTATATACGTTTTACTGACCCCTTCAAACCCGTTCACCACAAAGCGGACAGGCTTGGAGAAGTCCGCCGAATCCTTCGCACTCCACACAATCGTATCCCCCGTAGCCTCCGGCATCATCTGAGTAGAGCCTACGGAATAAGTATCCATAAACTCAAGCGCACAAAGCACCTTGCCCACTTCCGTACCGTAAGGCAGTGAGTCCGCATTGAATATCCGCCCGTTCAACTGGTCAATCGTGAATTTCGCAGTTTTCAGGACAGCAATCGAATCATGTGATAGGGAAAAAGATGATATTTGGCAGTTCTTCGGTATCTCAACATCATAATTATCACTCGTCCCTCCCAAACAAGAAGACATCAACCCCACCAAACAGCCGACCGCAAGAAATGTTACTTTATTTTTCATCTATAATCATAAGATTGTCACACTATGAGCGCGCAAAAGTAGAAACATTTTCGCGTTATCTCCATTGCCGTGTAATTATTATGGATTTTTAGTGCCGACAAGCCTTATGTAGCATACGATTTAGGGATATGGCTTTATCTGTATTTCTTTCCTCATCGGGAGAGCTGGAATCTTTTGCATCCATTCGGGTCGAGGAGAGTAACCACGAGGGAGGAGCAACCATGAGGGGACAACCATGAGGGGACAACCACGAGGGTTGCTCCTACTGGATAAACTTGCGGGTGACAACGTTATTTTTCGAGCAGGGGGATGCTGTCGGCATCGTGCAGGGTAAGGGTTTGCGGCTCGCCTTTGTCCTGACTCATAGCATTCCATCCGTCGGGAAGGGCAAAGGTGTAGATGCTGCCGCTGAGGGATGTACAGGCAAGGGGGAGTACGATGCCCTGCAGGGTTGTATAGTCGGTAAGTGAGCCGGGAGGCAGGGCACACCGGCGGGAATATCAGGGACGGTGATGCTGATGACGCCTGAAGCTACACTTGTCTGCGTTGCGGGATAGGTGGGAGGGGTAAGGGTATGATGTCGGTTTTGGGTTGGAGGAGGGATGAGAGGAGGGCAATGGTGTCACCATCTTTGACGAGCGGGGCTACGGGTGCGGTATTTCCTTCGAATGGCATGGTGAAGAGGAGTCCGGCAGGGGTATAGTCCGATGCGGGGGAGAGTGCGGGGTCGGGGTAGAAGCCTTTGACGGGGCAGATGACGGGATCAAAGGTGCCATCGATGGTTATTTGTGCGCCGAGTGTGCGGGGATAAAGGAATTGTTTGAAGGTTTGGGGGTCGGGGGCTTGTATGAGCATGGTATTTTCATCAGGGAGTGATTGCGTGCCTGTGAAGCTGTAGGGGAGCGAGGGCATCAATGACGAAGTCGAGGGGGAGTTCGTCTTTGTCGAAGACGGGGATTTGGGCGATGTGGTTTTTGAGTTTGCTGTTTGTAGCGGTGAAGTTATTGCATTCGGATCCGTGTGTTGTTTTTGGGAAGCCGATAGAAATGATGGGGTGGAAGAAATGTATTATTTTCGACATTTCTCCGAAAGCATTTCTTTGTCGGATTTTTTGTTTGCTTGTGTGACGGTGGTTGACGGTTATGCGCTGTGAGGCGATAACGCGGCTGCGTACTTCGCGGTAGGTGATAACACCGAGAGACTTGGTTGCTTTGCCGATTGCGGCACTGTTTACGATTGCCATGACTTAATATTATTGAATGTTAATAATGTGGTTATTGAAAGGGTTGTATCTTAGTTTCCCTACAAAGGTAAAATGTTTCCGGGACGTAGGCAACACGTAGGCAACACGTAGGCATGACGTAGAAAGGACGTAAGTGTCAGCGGGTGTACGTGTTGAGGTGTCATTTTGTTATGGTGTCGGGCGGATTGCGGGGGTGTTTTGACAGGGATTGGGGGTGTTTTGCGTGAATATGTAAAAAATGAGGAATTTTGCGGGGATTGTTTTTTTATAGTTAATTAATGGTTGTATGGGGGTTGTTAAGGGTTGAGGAGGTGTGGATTAAGGGATTTTAAGGGTATGAAAGGGGTAATTTTATTTAAGAAAGTGTAATTTTAATTGTATTGGCATTAGCCAGATAATGATAATGAAATTTTTCTATTTCTGCGGTGAAAAATAAAGCGGAATGTGGAGTTAAAAGAGCAATTACCAGGGCAAACACACGAAATTAAGTAGGTAATTATATATCAGTTTACAGTATTTCGGGACACGAGAAGCCTTTTGTTGTTTTTGAGAATCCCTATTCTTATGATTTATGCAAGTGCATTGACATAATTTTTTGATAATCCTGATTATTTCTGATTACGGCAAACATGCGATGCACAAGCTTCGCCCTGACAGCGTTCAGGACAGACATCCTATTCTTTCCTTCGGCCACTTTCCTTTCATAATACTCATGCAGTTCCCCCTGCATCTGGTGGCAACGACCGGAGCTACCATGTGCAGGAGGGCTTTGATGCTCTTGTCCGCCCGCTGCGAGACCCTGTTACGCGACCGGATGCTGCTGCCTGA